>JAICKM010000029.1 GCA_025927935.1 Chloroflexia bacterium
CTCGTCGCCGGGCGAGGATGTGGACGGCGCCTGGAAGCTCCGCGCCAGCGCCAGCAACTGGCCGAGCGCCAGGAGCCGGGCCACTGCGCGGGCGCTACCGCCCGCCAGCAGCGCGCGCAGCGGCGAGGCCGGGCCGAACAGGTAGCGTGCCAGGAAGCCCGCGGCATCCCCGTAAGGTCCGGCCTCGGCGATCATGGCGGCCAGCGCGGCACAGGCGGCGGCGGTTTCCGCATCGAGTCCGGCGTCCGCCGCCAGGTGCAGGGCGCGCGGGAAAGCGATCCCCGCCGTGCGGGCGTGGGCTACCAGGTGGGCGCAGGCGGCGCGATCCACGACGTGGCCGGTCAACCGGGCGGCGCGCAGCAGGGCGCGGCCGTCGCCCTCGGCGGCGAGCGAGACCAGGGCCAGGACATCGCGCACTTCCTCGCGCTCCAGGATATTGCCCAGGTAGAGTGTGGGCACATCGGCGGCTTCGAGCGCGCGGGCCACCAGGGCCGCCTGCCCGTGGGTGCGGCAGAGGACGACCTGATCGCGGTAGGGCCGCCCGGCGCCATGGCGCTTGCGCACTTCGCTCACGATGCCCGCGGCTTCCGTCGCGCCGTATGCCGGCTCTGCTCGCCAGATGCGCGGCCCCGGCTGGGCGCGCCGGTGGGCCTCCCACCGAGCCGTGGTAGCATCGCTCAGGTTCATCTGGCCGCCGAGCGTGGCGAACAGGCCGACAATGGCCGGGTCGGAGCGATAGTTCACGCCGAGGCGCAGCCGCCGCCCGCCGGGGAAATCGCTCTCGAATTGATTGATGTTAGCCGGGGAAGCGCCGCGGAAGCGGTAAATGGCCTGACGCAGGTCGCCCACCACCCAGAGTCCACGCCCGTCCCCCGCCAGCCGCCCTAGCAGCATTGCGCTGGCCCGGTTCATGTCCTGGTACTCATCGACCAGGATCTGGCTGTAGCGGCGCTGGAGCCGCAGCGGCAGAGCCGGGTGTGTGTCCAGCAAGCGGACAGTGCGCAGCAGCAGCGCGCCGAAATCGAGCGCGCCGTGCTGCTCCAGCACCCGCTCGTAGACGGCGTAGACGCGGGCCACCTCGGCCCAGCGCTCGGCCTGCTCCACGGCTTTAGCGTCCGCCGGATCGGCGGCATGCCGCGCACGGACCGCCAGGCCGGCGTAATAGGCCGCGTCCTTCAACTCATCGCGGGCGCGGCTGATGGCATCGAGGATATCGGGCAAGCTGCGCGCGGGGTTGGCGAGGGTGGTGTAGTGCTGGAGATCCATCTCGGCCAGGTGCGGCTCCAGCCAGGCGGCGGCTTGCACACTGTCCACCAGGGTGAAGTCGGGCGGCAACCCGGCCTCGGCGGCATGCTCCTGCAAGAATTGCAGGCAAAAGGCATGGAACGTCCCGACGGTGATCTCGTCGGCGGCAGCGGGCGCGGCCAGGCGCAGGCGTTCGCGCATCTCGCCCGCCGCCCGGTTGGAGAAGGTGAGCGCCAGGATGGATTGGGGCGCTACGCCGTTGCGCAGCAAAAACAGCACGCGCTCGATCAGGGTGCGCGTTTTGCCCGTGCCCGGCCCGGCGTCGATCAACACCGGGCCTTCGGCCACTGTCGCCGCGGCTTCCTGCGAGGGATCGAGCTGTAGGGGTGGGCCGGTGGGCGCGGCAGGTGCAGGTGAGGAAGCGGCGGCGGGTTGTACCGCCAGCAGGGTAGCGCTTAGCGTGTTGAGGATGGCCGACTCGGACACGCCGCAGCGCGCGGCCAGTTCCGCGTAGTTCAGCCCGGCCAGGAATCCGGCGCGCAACTCGGCGGCGGGCATTAGGAACGCGGCGGCGAAGGCATTCGCTTCCAACTCGCGTTGCTGGCGCGGGCTGTATGTCTCGACGCCGCCGGGGGGCGCATCCAGGCCGAGCGCCGCGCATTCCTCGTCGATGTCGGCGGCGGCACAGCGGGCCTGCTCGTCGTGCAGCAACTTGTGGCCGAGTTCGTGGGCCAGGCTGAAGGTAGCCGCCGTGGCGGGGAGGCCGCCGTCATAGGCGACGAACTCGCCGTCGAAGACGGCCCGCGCGCCGCCCAGCAAGGGGTCGCCGGGCGGCAGCGGAAACACGTCGAGTCCCTGGACCGCCAGGCACTGCTCAACAAGCTGCTGGGTTGTGCCGGCGGTTGCGGCCGGCACCTGGGCGCGTTGAGCGGCGGCGAGTTGTTGGATGGCAGGCCAGCGGCTGGTCAGCGGCATGGGGCGATCACTCGGTGTCAGGGCGGGCGGCGGCCTCTAACCAGCGCTGCCGATCTGCGGGCGGCAGGGCCACGCTAGCCGCGACCGCCTCGGCGAAGGTTTGTTGGCCCACCTGCGGCGCCTGCTTCGCGTGGTAGAGCGCACCCACCGTGACCGGGCCGCCGGTCAGCCCGGCGCGCAGGGCGGTCGCCGTGCAGTCAAGCGCCGCGGCCAGGTCGCGCACCAGCGCGCCAGGCACCGTCTCCGGGCGCACCACGCGCCGATCGATCTTGAACAGGATGTCGCTGG
The DNA here is from genome assembly GCA_025927935.1 of Chloroflexia bacterium. Next base: position 2,509 of record JAICKM010000029.1, read on the forward strand.
TCAGGCCCACGCGGGCGGCCAGGTCGCGGATGGACAGGCCGGCCTGGCGGGCACGCTCGCTCAGGCTAAGCGCCGGGCCGGTGGTCGCGCCCAGCGTGCGGCGGGCGATAGCCGCGACCGCGGCCACTGCGGCGGCGGAGGGCGGCGGCAAGGCCGCTTCCAGGTCGCGCGCCTGGGCCAGATCGACCAGCGCGGCGGCATACTGCGGATAGCGCTGTAACCATGTGTCGGGCCGTTCGCCGCGGTCCAGCGCGTCCAGAAAGGCAAATTGCACGTGGCGAAGGGTGTCCGCCGCTTGCGGGTCCCGGTGTTGCTGGTTCATGTTTGTACCTGTCCGCTTTCCAGAAGCCCACGTTCCAGCCACGGGCGCAAGACTTCTTCCGCCGTGCGCAGGTAGTTGCGCACCGTGCGGTCGCTTACGCGCAGCAGGCTGCTGATCGTCGGCTCTCCAACGTCTTTACTGCGTTCCTTATAGCCCAGCGTTTTCAGATAGAGCGCCCGCCGCACATTGCCGTCGAGTTGGGCCAGCGCCTCCGGCACCAGCAGCGCGGGTTCGCCGGTCTGTGGATCGGCGATGGTGTCTTCCTCGCTCCACGGATCGCCGTCCTCGCTCTGCCCGCGCTTGAAGGACCGCTCGTGTTCGCGCGGGCGGCGCAGGCGCTCGGCGGCGTCGCCGCAGGCCACGCGCAGCATGTGCGCGAAATGGACCTCCCAGAACTCGTGCTGCGGCGCGGTGTCGTAGACCTCCTGCCACATCTGCACCAGCACCGTCTGCACCAGGTCTTCGCGGTCCTCGGCCAGGAGCACCTGGCTCGCGGCGATGCGGGCGACGAGCGGCGTCACACGCTCGATCAGCGCCTGGGCGGCCTGCTCGGCCTCTGCGTGCCGCCCGGCTTTGACCAGGCGGCGGATGCCGTGGACCATCGTCTCGGCGGCGCCGGCGGCCTGCACGGCAGGGAGCAACGCGCCGTCGCTCGCGGCGGGCAGCGCCACGATCTCGGCTTCTACCTCGGCGCGCCGCCGGTAGTTGCGGCTGAGACCCAGCCCGCCGGGGGGCGGGGCCGCCGGGGATCCTTGTTCGATCAACTCGGGCACTGTGCTGGCTGGCCTCCTGTGGGATGCGGGTCTGCGGTGCTCTTACGTTTCCTATCGCCAGGGGATGGGAAAAGCGGAAAGCAGGTATATACTGCGATTTCGACTGGTTTGTCCTGCCCCTATTATAGCAAATCCACCCTGGCGGGGAAAAGGACGGTCCCACCCAGTCCCGTGGGACCGTCCGACGGTCCGGGTACAAGAAGGCCGGCCCCTGAGCAGGAGCCGGCCTTCAAGATTGCCCCGAGGCGCGGGCCGTGGGCCGGCCCGCATCCCCAGGGTCCTACAAAGCGCTTCTCAGGTTACGGGCGCACGGCGGCGGCTGGGGCGCAGGCGTTGGGGAAGAAGGTCTGGGACGCGACCTTGCTCACCTGGCCGCGCGTGATGTTGGCATTCGGGCGATAGTAGAAGCCGGGGCACGGCTCGCCGGGGCCACCGCACGTGTAGCCGTTAATGACGCCGTGCAGCGACAGCCGCTCGATGAACACGTAGAACGGCTGGCTCGGCGGCACGTCGCGGAAGCTCTGCGTGGTCGGACCGGGCGTCTCGTTGTAGCCCGCCGCGTTGGCGTCGATCTTGGCGAGTTGGCCGCGCGTCACGGGCAGTTCCCAGCGGAAGCAGGGGATCCCCGACGGACAGTTGGCCGGCGTGTTGTAGCCGCTGATGTAGCCACGGCTCGCCAGCCGCTCGATGTAGACATAGAACGGGTTGGCGGACGGCACGTCGGTGAACGTCTGGCCGGAGACAGCGTCGTTGAGACCCGCCGAGTTGGCGATGATCTTGGAGACCTGGCCGCGGGTGACATCGGCGGTCCAGCGGAAGGTGTTGTCGCTGTAGCCGCTGATGATGCCGCGGCAGTAGAGGCACTGGATGTACTGGTAGAACGGGTTGAACTGGTCCACGTCCGTAAACGGCAGCGGGCAGTTCACCGGCGTCGCCGTGGCCGTCGCCGTCCCCGGCACGGAGGTTTGCGTGCTCAGCGGCACCGAGGTTTGTGTCACCGTGGGCGTGTTCTGCGGCGTCACGGTCGCCGTGGGCGCGTTGCAGGAGACCGGTACATAGTCCACGCGGAGTCCGCTGGTCAACGGCGGATTGCCGCTGCACGAGAACTGCGTATACTGGCCGTCGTTAAGCTGAATACCCGCGCCGGCATCGTTAGTGTTCGCCGGCACCTGGCCGTAGACGACCGAGATGGTCGGCGAGTTCTCGTTCATGATCACTTCGAAGTCCACCTCTTTCGAGGTGTCACCGAAGTACGTGGCGTGCCAGCGCAACGCGTACTGGCGATTAGGCGCGGTACCCACAACGCTGCTATAGACGCCGCTGGGCTGGACGCCGCTGGCATCGGTCCGCAGATCCTGGAAGTAGCCGAAGAGAGTGGACAGGAACGGCGGCGAGTCGAGGACCGGCAGGCAGAACTCGCCCGATACGCCCGCGGTGCCGGCATCGCTGCCGAACTGCAGGTTACCATTCGCGCTGACGCGGGCGCTGGTGTACGGCGTGCCGTAGACCTGCACTGGGAACGGCAGCGTCACGTTCGTGTTGCAGTCGTCGCAGTGGTTGCCGACGTCGTTCGTAGCCGGGATCTGGGTGGCTGCAGCGCTGGTCGTGGTCTGGTAGGTCAGCCCGGTGCAGACAGTGGTCGGCGTCGCGGTGGGCGGCGCGGGCGTGCTGGTCGGCGTGACCGTGCTGGTCGGCACGGCGGCGCAGGCGCTTGCCGTCAGGGTGAAGCTGTCGCAGCCGATGTTGGCCGAGCGCTCGTTGACGACGATGACGGCCGTTTGGCCGGCCGGCAGGTTGAACGAGTAGCTCTCGACGATGTCACCGTTGCCCATATCCGCCAGGTAGTTCTGGCTGACGTCGGCGGGGTTGAAGGTGCCGAGGTAGGCTTCGGTCATGAGCGCGTTGTTGCCGCAGGCATTGGTCAGCCGGACGGTGATACATTGCGCCGCGCCGGTGCTGTTGGTGTAGTTGTAACTCTTGTAGTGCCTGGCCTCGGTATCGGCCGCCCCTGGGAACGTTTTGGGCGAGGCGCATGTACTCTGGATACCGTTGACGCTCAGGCGGCCGGTCTGCGTGGGATCGGTGTTGGTGATCGAACCCGTCACGTTGAGCACGTAGCTACCGCCGCACGGAGTCCCCGTGGCTATCGGCGTGGCCGTGGCGGTGGCCGTGGGGCCGGACGGCGTGGAGGTCGGTGTCACCGCGACGGCGACGCAACTCGGGAACTTGAACGAGCCGATATGCGTGCGCCAGTTGCGGTCGCCGGTCGCCGAGAAGTATTCGGTCGTGTACCAGAAGGTACAATCATCGGACGGGTCGACGGTCATGTCGCTATAGTCGCCCCAGCGCCCGGAGCTATTCAACTCCGAGCCCGAGCCGGTGATAAAGGTACCTTCACCTTGCGGCAACGTGCCGAGCGGGTCGCCCACCAGACGGCCCGTGTAGCGGATGCTCGGGTAGAGTGTGCTGCTGGAGGCGCTGTAACCCAGGGCCAGGTTCCCGGCATTGTCCTGGGCCGCGCTGCCCATCCAGCGGCTGGTGCTGTCGGGATTATAGGTGCCCTGCTGGTAGAGGGTCGCCGAGAAGGGCGAGGAGTTGGCGCTACGGATCTCATACCAGCGCGGCGCAGCCGCCGCTCCGCCTGTCCCCGTCACGGTGTGGTTCAACACAAGCGCCTGGTGGTCGCCGAAGTTGCGGTAGGCGCCGCGGAACATCAGCCGCCCGGCCAGCGTCGCCAGTTGCACGCTCGTGCTCGGTTGGGGGATGCCCGATGGATTGGCAAAAGGTGCGACCGCGGCACTGCCGGCGGAGCTAAACGTCGAGTTGGCCGGAGTGACCCAATCGACGTGGAAGTTAAAGAACTGGAGCGCCTGCGCGCCGGTGCTGATGGTCGTGAAGATATTGGGTTCACCCGCGGGCGGGAGCGTGTGCCCGTCGACATCCGCCGGCATGAAACTCGCGGCACTGGGGATGGGGGGGGATGCCAGGAAGGTGGTCGATTGCCCGTTCAGCATCTGATCGCGATTGAAGGCCGTGACCGACGCGCCGCCGAAGCTCGCGCCGTTGAGGAAGACGTTAAAGGCGCAATAGTAGGCATCCGGCCAGACGCCGCAGTGCGGGTAGTCATACAGATCGGTCTGGCTCAGCGAGAAGAAGTAGCGATGGTACGCACCCAGCGGGTCGCCGGAGGCGGAGATGGCGATGCACTCGCCAAATGGCGCGGCCGTGGTGAACTGGCTGACGAACCAGCGGTCGGCTTGCGTATCGTAGAGCAAGATCGGGTCGCCGTCGTTGCGGCTGGCGCACGGGCCGCCAAAGCCTTGCCACAACGTGCTGATGTCGGCGGGGCCGTAGAGCGATGTCCCGGTCTTGTTGAAAATCTGAATGCCGGTGTTGACGATCTGATAATAGTGGTTCGGACCGACATCGCCGTTGGTATCAGGCGGGATCGGCCCCCACTGGTTGTACATACCGTCGAAATTCGCCGTCGGGCCGGGGATTCCGCCCAGCTTGCCGAAGAAGTTCTGGACCACGGAATCTTTGTTGGGGACACCACCCAGGCGCTCGATGGCCTGGAAAGCATCTTTGTCGCCATTTTCCACCCGCGGGATCGGCTGGATCAATGGCATGCTGCGCAGCGGCGCGGACGTGTCGTGCTGCGCATCCTGGGCCAGGGTGAACCCATCGGCGTGACCGAGCACGGTGCCGGTCTTTGTGCCGGCGGGGGCGGCGAGTTGGCGGGCGGCGGCGGAGGGCAGCGCGTTTACCGCGCCGACGGCCAGGAAGATCAGCAGCAGGCTGATCCCCAGCGCCGTCCATTGCCGGACCCGTCTTGACGAGAGATCCTTGAGCATAGTTACATCCTTCCTGAATATGAACCTGGTGTGCTCGTTAGCTCTCAACTGCGGGCAAGCCGATCCTTGACTGGGATCAGCCAGGCGGGGAGTAGCGCGTTGGCCCTCCGGCAATGCTCCTTTCAGCATGGACTGCAGGAGACGGATTGGGTTCCAGGGTTACTGGAATTGATTCCGGTACGATTTGTGACAGTGAGCTACGCTCTTGTTCGTCCGGTCCGTTGCATTATAGGCAATGTTTCCATGATTTGCAACTCCTGAAACGATGTTGACACAACGTTAATTTATACTGATAAATAGCCATTTAATTGCACTATATAAATTAACTGATGAACTGCGTTCAAACGCGTAGCATATGATGAACAAGATCTGACAATATGACATCTCCATCCGCTTTGTCTACTGCCGGGTGGATACATGCAGAGAAGTGGGTACCCACTTCCGATTCCCGATGTGTTGTTATATTGCCTGGAGGATGCGCCCATGTTCGGGGTGAGCGGTAGAGACTGGTTGTTCGCCGATACGGAGGCGACTACAAGAGGCGGGTCTGGGGTACGGCGGGCGCTGTGGGCGGCGGCCCCGCACGAGATCGCCCGGCTGGCAGCCCTGTTTCGTCTGCCGGGAATCGGGCGGTGTGGCGTGGTGCTGACCGGCTGCATCGGGCGCCACGATCCGGCGAGTGCCGCGGCAGCGGGAGCCGTGCTGCGGCCGCTGGTCTACTCCGAGCGTGGAGCGCTCCGGCGGGTGAGCGTGGGGGCGCTGGCCCAGGTGGCGGATGTCTATCCCGGCGCCGTAGCCGGCGAGTGGTGCTGGCGGGTGCAGGTCGCCCTGGCGGCGCAAGACGATCCGCGGCTCGCGTCCGACGCCGCCCGGCTGCTGGCGCGGACCGCTGCCCGCCGTCGTCCGGCGCTGGCCCGCGAGGAGCACCTCTGGGCGGAGATCGCGCGCAGCCGGGGCCGCGGGCGCATCGCCTGATCAGGGTCCATCGGCTGGCGACAGCAGTAAGGCCCAGCCTGTCGGGCTGGGCCTTACTTTTATGGAGAAACGGTCCCGGTCGTTACCGGGTGCGGAGCTCCGATCTTATGGCGTATTCGGGCTGCCGTTCGGGTCACTGGGGAACCCAGGGAACGGGAAGGGCTGCTGGCCGCCGTCAGCCGGCGCGGCGGCCAGGGTCACTTTCACGTCGCGCGTCTGGCCGTCCCGCCAGACCGACAGGGTCACGGTGTCGCCACTCTTCTTGTTCTGGAGGGCGCTCACCATATCCGCAGTGCTGCCCACGGCCTGGCCGTCTACCGCCGTGATGATGTCGCCGGCCTTACTGTTCGATGTGGCGGGCTGTAGCCCGGCTTTCTCGGCAGGACTGCCGGCGACCACGGAGGTCACGACCACACCCTTGGTAATCGAGACGTTCAGTTGCTGGGCGAGCGCATCGGTGAGCGACTGGCCGCGGATACCCACATACGCCTGGACGGCGCCCTGCGGGCGGCTCGGTTGGCCGTTCGGGGCCTGCGGAGCAGGGCTGTTCTGCGATTGCTGCTGCTCCGGCCACGCCTGCAACGTCACCTTCACATCGATAGTCTGGCCGTCGCGAATCACCTTCAGCGTGACGGTGTCGCCCACCTTCTTGTTGTCCAGGTAGGCCGTGATGTCTTGCACCTGGCTGACGGCATTGCCGTCGACCGCAGTGATGATGTCACCCAGTTTGCTGGTGTCGGTGCTCGGGTCCACGCCCTGCACGCCGGCTTTGTCCGCTGGGCCGTCCTGCACGACACTCGTCACCAGTACGCCCTTGTTGACCGGCGCCTTCAACTGCGTCGCCGTATCGGCGTCGAGCGCCAGGCCGGAAATACCGAGCCAGACGCGCTGCACCGTGGCGCCCTGCGTAAGCTGCGGCAGGAGGCTCTTGGCTCGATTGATCGGAATGGCGAAGCCCACGCCGACCGAACCACGCACGGGGCTTTCAATCGCCGTCGTGATGCCGATCACCTGGCCCTGCAAATCAAACAGCGGCCCGCCGGAGTTGCCGGGGTTGATCGGCGCGTCGGTCTGGAGCATATTGCGCACCGGCTTGCCGGTATCCGCCCAGGGGCGGTTCACCGCGCTGATGATACCCGCTGTGACGGTGTGGTCGAGGCCGAACGGATTGCCGATGGCGACCACCTCATCGCCAACCTGCGCGCTGTCCGAGTCGCCGAGGACGGCCGGTTGGACCTTGTCGGCGGGCAGATCGGCTTCCAGCAGCGCCAGGTCATCCTGCGGCGCGCTGCCGACGAGCTTGGCCGTAATGCTGGTATTGTCGATCAGGTTGACGCGAATGGTATCCGCGCCCTGCACCACGTGATAGTTGGTCAGGACATGGTTCTTATCGATCACGATGCCCGATCCCTCGCCGCCTTCGCCGAAGCGCCCGCCGGTGCTGACCTGGATGTTGACGACCGAGTTCGACACACGGGTATAGAGGTCATGGATCGTGCTTGAGTTCTGATCCGCCACGCCGGTCGGGTTCACGACGACGGGGGCGGGGGCCGGAGCGGTGACGGCCGCACTCGGACTCGCGCTGTTCTGGGTCAGGAGCCAGGCGCCGCCTGCGCCGCCCACACCCCCGGCCACCAGGGCCACGGTCAGCATACCGGCGAGCAGCAGCCCGCCCACCCCGCTGTTCGCGCGCTTGGCGCGGGCGGGAGCCGGCGCGGGCGCGGCCTGCGCGGGCGTGTATGGATAGATGGCGGGCGGCGCCGGTGGTGCGCTAAACACGGGCGCATCGGGCAACGGCGCCGTATTGCGGCGTGGCGCCGGCTGGGGCGGCCCGGCAAACGGCATCCCGTAGGGATTGGTTACGGGCGGCACATCCGCGGGTCCCCCATAGCGGGCGCCCTCACGGTTAAAGTCTTGCATGGTATGTTCTCCCTCCACAGCCTTGTGGGGCCGGCTGCATTGTGCTGGGTACTACGTGCTAGTACGTGTGTGCTACGATCAGACAACGCTCCCCAGTGGGGAGCCGGATTGCATACAAAATAGTTCCGAACCGGCGGGCGCCCCTTGCGCGGCCCGCCTTGGTTCGTACGGATCTATTATCCATCCGCACCTTAAGAGGTCATGCAGAGCCAGATTAGAATCCGGTAAGAAAACCACCCTCATTCGGCGCGCGAAAAAGCGGACTCCGCGCCCACTTGCGCCTTCGCTTCCGCCGCCGCGACGACCGGCAGCACGATAGTAAACGTCGATCCGGCGCCGGGCGCACTTTGCGCGCGAATCTGGCCGCCATGCTCGGCCACAATCCACCCGGCGATGGAGAGGCCCAGGCCGGTGCCGCCCGCCGCCCGCGCCCGGTCCGCGCGGTAGAAGCGCTCAAAGACATGGGGCAGATCCGCGGGATCGATACCGCAGCCCGTATCGGCCACCGCGATTTCAACGTGGTCGTCGTGCAGCGCTGTGGTCAGTTCGACGCGCCCGCCTTCCGGGGTGTATTTGATGGCGTTATCCAGCAAGATCAGTAAGAGTTGCTTCAGATAATCGGCATCGCCCTGCACGGTGGCCGCAGCCACCGGCTCGTCCAGGACCAGCATACAGCCGCCCGGCAGGTAGCGCGCCTCGGCATAGCACTCGCGGACCAGCGGGGCAATGGCAACGGGATCTTTGCGCAGGCGCTGTCCCGCGTCCGCGCGCGCCAGTTCCAGCAGGTCGCCCACCAGGCGACTCATGCGCTGCGACTGGGAGACGATCTCGGCGATGCTCTGTTCGCGGTCCTCCAGCGCCATATGCGGGACCCGCTGCAAGAACTCGGCGTTGCCGCGAATGGCCGTGAGCGGGGTGCGTAGCTCGTGCGAGGCGTCGCCCACGAAGCGCCGCTGGGCGGTCAGGGCGACCTGGGCCTGGTGCGCCGCCTCCTGCGCGCCGGCATAGGCGGCCTGCAACTGGTCGAGCATCGCATTGAACGTGGCGGCCAGGCGGCCCACCTCGTCGGGCGGCCCGTTATAGGGCACACGCTGCGTGAAGTCGCGCTCCTGCCCGATGTGCTCCGCCGTGCGGCTGACCCGCTCCAGCGGGCGCAAGGCGCGGCCCGACGTGAGCCAGCCCAGCCCCAGCGCGGCGATGATCGCCAGCAGACTACCTACGGCAAGCACCAGGCGTAACCCGTTCACTGTATCATCCACGGGCTTTAGTAGCCGTGCCACCTGGATGATGGCGACTGTCTGGTTGCCTACCTGCAAGGATGTATTATAGAGCCGCAGCCGTTGCTGGTCCACCACCAGCGTTTGATACGGTGCCTGACCGCTCTCGGCGGCGTTCAGCACGTCTTGCACCAGCGGCAGTTGATATGGGCCCAGATTATCGGACTTCGTTACAATCTGGCCGTCCGTATCGGTAACTTGCACAAGCATATCGGAGCCGGCCAGGCTGTCTGCCGCAGGTATTCGCAGAATCGGCCGGCGGGGATCGAGGGAACTTTGGCGCTTAATCTGCTCCGCCCGATCGTGCAGCGACAGATCGACTTCCGTGAGCAGGTTGGTAGTCAGCGTGCTGTAGACCAGGAATGAGAACAGGATGAGGACGAGGCCGAGCAGCAGGCTATACCAGATCGCCAGCCGGGCGCGGATCGGCACCAGGATACGCGGGGAGGGGCGGGGCAGTCTCACGTGGTTTGCTCCCGCAACACGTAGCCCACGCCGCGCACCGTGTGGATCAGGCGCGGCTCGCCGCCGGCCTCCAGCTTCTGGCGCAGGTAGCCGATGTAGACCTCGACCACATGGGTCTCGGTGGTGGCGTCCATGCTCCACACGGTCTCCAGCAGCAGATCGCGGCTGAGGACCTGGCGCGGGTGGCGCAGGAAGGTGATCAGTAGATCGAATTCGGTGCTGGTTAGATCGATAGGGCGGGTGCCGCGATAGACCTCCCGGCTGTCCAGGTCCACCGTCAGGTCGGCGAAGCGCAGGCGGTTGTGCTGCGCCGGCTCGGTGCGCCGCAGCAGTGCCCGCACACGGGCCAGCAACTCGTCCAGCGCAAACGGCTTGACCAGGTAATCGTCGGCGCCGCTGTCCAGACCTTGCACTCGGTCGGGGATTTCGTCGCGGGCGGTAAGCATCAAGATCGGCTGCGGGCCACCCGCGCGCAGGCGGGTGGCGACCTCATAGCCATCCAGGCCCGGCATCATCACGTCGAGGATGACCAGATCGGGCGGTTCTTGCAGGGCGCGCGCCAACCCGGCGGCCCCGGTCGCGGCGGTATCCACCGTGTAGCCTTCGTAGGACAGGGCGCGCTTCAAGAAACTCGTAATGTTGGCGTCATCGTCGATGACGAGAATGCGTGATTTCATAGAGTCTATCATAACAAATCGCTCGCTGCCGCGCTAAGTTGCCAACGTGCCCGCGCACGCCACGCAGAGCGGCACTTCTATTATGCCACATACATATAAGAAAACTCCCAGAGAATTGTTAAGAATCGTTAAGAAGCTCCCGCCGTCAGGTCCGCCATCCGGCATTGCGCCACGCAGGCATACCGGATTCCGGCGCGCAGGATATGTGCTTATTGCACAAGTATGAATTGGGCAGTGTGCTGCTGGACATCCTTTTTCCAATAACTGGCGGGCCTTGAGGTTTGTGCAGCTGCTTGTTTTGTGCAATATAACCAAAACATGCCGGTAGCTTTTTGTTCCCGTAGCCATAGGCCAGGACGCGCATTTGGGATAGGCTATGGAGGTGAGCAATGCTGCTCCCGCGGCGGCACGGGTGCCCCGTCCTAGTTTATGTTGGAGGAATGCACTATGTCGACCGCAATCAACGGCGCGGATACCGCCTGGATCCTCATCGCCACCGCTCTGGTGATGCTGATGACCCCAGCGCTTGGTTTCTTCTATGGGGGGCTGGTCCGGCGCAAGAACGTCTTATCCACCATCATGCACAGCTTCTTTATGCTGGCGCTGATCAGCGTGCAGTGGGTGCTGTGGGGCTATACCCTGGCTTTCGGCCCCGACCATGGGGGCCTGATCGGGGGCCTCGATTGGCTGGGGCTGCAAGGCGTCGGCCTCGATCCGAACCCTGACTACGCGGCCACGATCCCGCACCAGGCGTTCATGATCTACCAGGCCATGTTCGCCGCGATCACCCCCGCGCTGATCACCGGGGCCTTTGCCGAGCGCAAGCGCTTCAAGGCGTTCGTCATCTTCAGCCTGCTGTGGGCCACCCTGGTCTATGACCCGGTGGCGCACTGGGTGTGGGGCACGGGCGGCTGGCTGCGTGGCCTGGGCGTGCTCGACTTCGCGGGCGGCACGGTCGTCCATATCACATCCGGGGTGTCGGCGCTGGTCGCCGCGCTGATGCTGGGGCGGCGGTTGGGCTTCGGCAAGGAGTCGATGGACCCGCACGACGCCACGATGACCATGCTGGGTGCGGCGATGCTCTGGTTCGGCTGGTTCGGCTTCAACGCCGGCAGCGCGCTGACATCCGGTCCCCTGGCGGTAAACGCCTTTGTGGTCACGAACACGGCGGCGGCCATGGCCGCGCTGACCTGGACCACGGTCAGGTGGATGCACCAGCAGCGGCCCAGCGCTATCGGCGCGGCGGCCGGGGCGGTCGCCGGCCTGGTGGCAATTACGCCGGCGGCGGGCTTTGTCGATGCCCGCGCCGCCATTATCATCGGCACCGGCGCGGGCATTGTTTGCTACTGGGCGGTGCAGTTGAAGCACCGGCTCAAAGTGGACGATGCGCTGGATGTCTGGGCGGTGCATGGCGTCGGCGGATGGTGGGGCGCGATTGCGACCGGCCTGTTCGCCACGACGGCGGTGAACTCGGCAGGGGCCAACGGCCTCTTCTTCGGCAACCCCGGCCAGGTGGGCGTGCAAGTGCTCGCCGTGGTAGTGAGCAGCCTGTATGCCGGTGGGGCCACTTGGCTCATCTTGAAACTTGTGGATCGCTTCGTCGGTCTGCGGGTTCCGGAGGCGGAGGAAATCCGCGGCCTGGATGCTTCGCAGCACGGCGAGCCGGCTTATCAAATCTAGAGTGCAATCTAATCACGTATACAAGGAGGTTCCCGCGATGCTACTCACGATTGCTCTGATCTGCTTCCTGGCGCAAATACTGGCCTGGGTCATGTTACCCGCGTCGCCGCGTCCGGCCACCATGGTTACCGCCCGCGAGTCCGCGCCGCTCGAGGCCCTCGCTGTCGAATAGACAGGTTTGTTCGCGGGCCACGGCGGCCCGAATCACATAGCTTCCGTGCCAGGCAGGGTCTCTCCCCGGTTGAGTTCCCCGCCTGGCTCCTTTTTGTCCCGCTCCGCCCGCTATGCCTCTGCGGTGCAATTCTGGACCATGAATGGATGTTAGCGGGTCTGCTTGACAGGAGAGCCTGTCAGGGTAGAATAGAGGCTACGCGCAAGTTGCGGCGCGGTAGTCTTTAGCGGTAAAGGAGCACCCCCTTGGCGCTGATAGGACAGGCGCACCAGGGGCGGGGAGCGGCGCCACCCCAGGCGCGGAGGGCTACCCCCCTGGCTTGGCTGCGGCTGGTGGGCGGGGCGCTGTTTGCCGGGTTGGGCACACTCGCGCTGGTGCCCGCCCCGACGAGCCTGCTCTGGAAGGCCGGGCTGGGCGTGACAGAGTGGGGCCAGTGGGTGGCGCTGCTGGCACTTACGCCCCTGCTGCCGGGCTGGCGGCGCTCCTGGCCGGGGCGCATCGGCGCGGGGTTGGGCGTGGTGGGGGCCGCCCTGGCGCTCAGTGCGCTCGTCCGCGCCGCGGCCTTTGCCGGGGATGTACCCGCGCAAATCAGCGCGGCTTTTGGCGTTGCGCGCCCGCTCGGGGTGGCCGGGGCACCGGGCCGGCCCGGCCCGCTGGTGGCGGTGGACCTGGTGCGCGGCATCCCGTCGCCGCCGGTGCGCCGGCAGCGCGTCACCTATGCCAGTCCCGCGGGGCAGCCGCAGGCGATGGACCTCTACCTGCCGCAAGCGCCCGAACTGGCCCGCGCGCCCGGCGTGATCACCATTCACGGCGGGTCCTGGCAGGGCGGCACGGCGGAGGATCAGCCCGAGTTAAACCATTACCTCGCTGCGCGCGGCTATGTGGTCGCGGCCATTGACTACCGGCTGGCCCCCGAATGGCGCTTCCCCGCCGCGGTGGACGACGTGCGCGCGGCGGTGGCCTATCTCAAAGCCCATGCCGGGGAACTGGGCCTCGACCCGACCCGCCTGGCCCTGCTGGGCCGCTCCGCCGGGGGGCAACTGGCGCTGCTGGCCGCCTATACGCCCGGCGACCCAGCCATTCGCGGCGTCGTCTCGCTCTACGGGCCAACCGACCTCGTCTATGGCTACAACCACCCCAGCAACCCGGCGGTGCTCGATTCCACGGCGGTGCTGACCGGCTACCTGGGCGGCAGCCCCTCCACCGTGCCCGCCGCTTATGAGGCCGCGTCGCCGATCAACTTTGTCGGGCCGCAAACGCCGCCGACCCTGCTGATTCATGGGGAACGTGACGACCTGGTCTCCGTGGCGCAAAGCGAGCGCCTAGATGCCCAACTGGCCGCCGCCGGGCGCCCGCACCTGTTGCTGCGCTTCCCCTGGGCCAACCACGGCTGCGATTTCACGTTGCGCGGCCCGTGCGGGCAAATCGCCACCTATGCCGTCGAGCGCTTCCTGGCCGTGGTGATGCGTTAGCGGCGGGCCGGTTTCAAACCGGCCCCTATAAATCCAGAGCGCGAAAAAGCCTGCTCCGCGCGGAGCAGGCTTTTGGATTGGGCGATGGGAAGCCGTGTTTAGCGCCCGTCGCCCGCCTGGACGAGCGGCACATCCACAAGGTGCTGGGCCAGGAACCAGACCTGTAGCTCGTGGAGCCGTAACACATCCGACATGAGCAGATCGTTGGTGCCCCAGTCCTTGCTCTCGTCGGTGAGGTCGATGCCCTCGCGGACTTCGCCGCAGATCAACTCGTGCGCGTCCAGCAGGCGCGAGATCAGGACCGGTACCTCCTCGGAGCCTTTCGGCGGGCGGTCGAGGCGGGTCTGCTCCGCTACATCGGCGGGCATACCGGTGGCGAGGCCGCCCAGGGTCTGGATGCGCTCGGCGATCAGGTCCACCAGCGCCAGTTGCTCCGTCGCGTGCTTATCGAACAGCAGGTGCAACTGGTAGAAGGTCGGCCCCATGACCTGCCAGTGATGCTTCTTGTACATGCTGTAGAGGGTGATCGTGTCGGCCAGCAGTTGGTTCAGCAGATCGACGCTTTTCTGGCGCGCCTGCTCGTCCAGCCCAATGGGCATGAAGCGGACCGTGCCGTACTTTTGAATTTCGGGACCGCGCTGGTTGAGGATCGGTTGGGCCGCGCTCGCGCTGGCCTGGGTGTGCTTGCTATCGGCACGCGCCGAGCGGTGTTGGGTAGTCGTCATGGTGGTAGCTCCTTTAGCCCCGCGCAGCGGCGGGGTAGAATCGTGGCATGGCAATGGATGGCCTTACCCGGATGGGTACGGCAACATGTATGCCACCGGGGCGACTATCTCGGGCTAAAAGAGAATGAACCGTTTGCGCTTGGGCTTGACGACGTAGATCTGCTGCGAACGGCGGATGGCCTCCCGCTCGGCATCGAACAGCGCCTGCCGGTGCTTGCGCTGCTCGCTCTGCATCGTCCGCCAGACGACGAAGGCAACCAGGGGATACGCGGCGGGAGGTGTCTCGCGGGCCAGGTTGCGTGCCACCGTCAGCATAGGCACCAGGCTGAGGTATTGCCAGGGGCCAGGCAAGCGAGGACTCAACGTGCGGATCTCCAGCGTCTTCTGCTTTTTCTTCTGACCGGGAATCGGTAACGGCATGGCTTTCCTCCGCGGCACGCACCGCTCTCTATGGGACAGGGGTCAAATCCGAGGGCATCAGCTCGCCGGGCGTGGCGGTCGTGGCCGGACCTAACACGCCGCCGCTGGGCGCCACGAACACCACGTTATCATACTTGAGGCTGTGCAACAGCGTGCGCAGCGTCGTCTCGGCGTTGTCGCGGGCTTTGTCCAGGATACCGTCCTCCAGCGCCGCACTCTTGATTTCTTCCTCCGCGCGCTGGCGCACCTGCGACTCCAGGTTCGGGTCGGCCTTGGTGAAGATGCCCGTTTGCCGGTCGTAGACCCGCGACTTTTCGTTGTCCAGGCGGCTGCTCAGGATCTCCGGCGCGGGCAAGCGGATGGTGACGGTGTCGCTCACGACCTGCACGTCGTCCTCGCTCAGCTTCTGCAAGTCCACGCCCGCGATGACCTCGCCCCGCGCGATGAACAGGATCTTATCGCTGGTGAAGGGTGGCAGCGCCCCGGTCGACTCGCCGGTCAGCACGCGCTCGACGGTGTACTGCGAGGTCTCGATGCGGCTCAGCGAGCGGATGGACTGGACCACCGACGGCCCCTGGGCCTGGATCACCACGGTCGGCGTGACCAGGGGCAGGCCGGGCAGGCGCGGCACCCAGCCGGCCAGGCCGTTGACGCCGCTCTGGATGGCGCCGAAGCCCAGCAGGCCGCAGGCCAGCACAATCACGCCCGCCAGGGCGAGCAACCAGATACAGGCCGCGCCCGTGCCCCGGCGCGGGACGGCAGGGGCGGGCGGCGGCGGCGGCGCAGGCGCGGGCACCGCGGGGCGCGACGCGGACCGGTCGCTCGGCATATAGGCCGTGGGGCGCGGCGGTGACGGGTTGCCGGGCGGTTCGTTGCGCGCCGGGGGAGGATTGTCACTCGCCCAGCCCCATGCCTGCGGTGGGCGACCGCCCGGCGCGCGTGCGGCACCGGGGTCGGATCCCGCGGGCCGGCGGGGCAGATTTTCCAGTTCGTCGTCGTCGCTGTCGCCGTAGGGATTGCCGCGGCTGTAATCGTCGGCCATGCTGCCTGCCTCTCTGGGCGGACCGAAGTCCGCTGGTGGTCGCCAGTGTATAACGGCGCGGGATCCCGCGCCGTGCGTGCTGTCTCTACTATAAGCACACAGCGTACCGGCGCATCAGGTGGGTAGGATCGCGGGCCGGTTTGTGCTATAATATGGGCGCTTCACATAATAATACAGGTATACGCCAGGAGCCGTCTACTTGGACCGCGACCCACCCGATAATCGAGATCCCCGCCAACCCCCGCGCATTCCCCGCTGGACCGACCCGACCTGGGCGCCGGAAGACTTTCCGCAGTCGCCGGGTTTCGACCCCACGGTGTTCGATTCGGAGGAGACGCGGCCCATGCCCACGGGGGACCGGGCGCCGCGCCCGCCCGCGCCGCAACCCGCGGCGCCGCCGCCGCCCGCGCCGCCGCGCCGGGGCGCCCGCCGCCTGAGCGAGTCGGAGGTACCGCCGGCCGTCCGCGAACCGGGTACGCCGCGCCGGGGCGCCGGGCGGTTGAGCGAATCGGATCTCCCATCCGATATACGTGGGGCCGGGCCGCCGCGTCGCGGGGCCGGGCGGCTGAGCGAGTCGGATCTGCCGCCCGATGTGCCGGGCGGGGAGCCGCCTGCGCCGGAGTGGGGCGCCTTCCCGCCGGACGAGAGCGCCGTGCCCGCCACGCCGCCACGCTGGGCCGGGACGCAACCGCCGCCCGGCGAACCACCGCCCGTGCCGCGTGTGTCGCGCACCGCTGCCGCGTCCCCGTCTGCCTCTAAAGAGGCACCGGCGCCACGGGCGCCGCGCTCTGGAGCACCCAGGTCGCGCCCGCGCTCGCTTGCGCCGCCTGCCGGGCGGAAATGGGTGCAGCGCCGCCGCATTATCCTGGCCGCCCTGGCCCTGGTCGCCATCGGGCTGTGCGCCTGGCTGGGACCGTTGCTCTTCAAGGGCCAGGCGCTGATCAGCGATATTTTCGTCACGCCGCCGCCGCGCCCCTCCGGCGTGTCGGCCTATCCCGACTGGAACAAGCAGGAGCGGGTCAATATCCTCTTGATGGGGCTGGATACGCGGCAACCGGGCGACTCGCGCAGCGATACGCTGATCCTGGTCAGCATCGACCCGGCGCACAAGACCGTGGCGATGCTCTCGATCCCGCGCGACCTCTGGGTGCCCATCCCCGGCTTCGGCGAGAACCGCATCAACGCCGCCTACCAGTACGGGGAGACGAACAACGTGCCCGGCGGCGGCCCGGCCCTGGTCATGCAGACCGTGGAGCAGGA
>JAICKM010000912.1 GCA_025927935.1 Chloroflexia bacterium
AACGACCTGCTCGCGCTACGCAACTTCGGGCAGAAGTCGCTCGACGAACTCAAAGTCGCCCTGGAGGCGAACGGCATCACCCGCGGCGAGTAACACATCCGGCGTTCGCCGCCAACAAGACGCCCGCCGGTTCCCTGGGAACCGGCGGGCGTTTGCTTGCCCTGTTCACCCTATCGCCTGTGCCGGATCGCTGGGACCGTAGACCGAGAAACCGAAGCCGCTCTCCCGATCGGGGGAGCGGCTTCGCTATTGGCGGTGGGGGCGGATGCGGTTACTCGACGCCCGCGGTTTCGGGGATCAGCAGCGGCGCGGTCGGCCCCGCGCCCGCCTCGTCGGCGCCGTCTTCGCCCGCGCCATCCTCGCTGGCGCCATTGCGCAGTTGGCGCACGGGCCGGGTCGTGTAGTACTTCGACTGCGGGTGATGCGTAACCATCGCCGCGGTGCTTTGCTCCGGGCTGAGTTGCCCGGCAGTGGTGAGCGTGACGCCGATGGTGCGGTCGAAGGGCAGCGCCTCCAGCAGACGGTAGTGCTCCATCGTGTCCGGGCAGGCCGGGTAGCCCCAGGAGTAGCGGCGGCCCTGGTTCGGATCCAGGCCCAGCTCCTCGCGGAAGCGGCCCTGGCCGTACTCGGCGAGCGCCTCGGCGCAGGCCACGCTGAGGCCGTGCAGGTAGTAAGCTTCAGTGTAGTTGCCCGCCCGGTTCCACTCCGCCGTCAGTTCGCTCACCCGGTCGCCCACGGTGACGCACTGCAAGCCGATCACGTCGATGCGGCCCGAATCTACACTGGCGAAGTAATCGCTGAGGGCCAGGAAGTCGCGGTCGGGCTGGCGCGGGAAGGTGAGGCGCGTGATCTCGCGCCGTGCCTGCGGGTCGGCGGGATCGTAGATAATGACCTGGTCGCCCGCGCTCTGGCAGGGATAGTAGCCATAGACCATGCGCGGCTGGAGCGCGCGGCTCTGGATCAGTTCGGTCTTCAGCCGCTCCAGCCGGGGCAGGAAGTCCTCGCGCAGCAACGTGTCCCAGCGCTCGCCTTTCAGGCTCTTGGCGCCCCAGGAGAGGCGGAAGAGCGAATTCAGATCGAGACAGGCAAACATGTCCGCGGCGGGGATCGGGTCGATCACCCGCCAGCCCCAGAAGGGCGGCGTGGGGATGTCCACATCGGTGCGTACCTTGGGCGAGCGCGCCGGTTTGGGCCGCGCCGCCGCCGCGGCCAGCAACTCTTCCTCGGAGACCTCGCGCTCGGCGGCGATGACTGCCTCGCGGTGCTTGCGCTCGACAAACGTCGCCCGCTCCGCCCCGCTCAGCGCCTCCATCGTATCCAGGCCCTCGAAGGCGTCGCGGCAATAGTAGACTCCGGGGGTGTAGCGCTCACCGTCGTTGACGAAGCCGATGCGCCGCCCGAAGTTGCGATTGATGGCCGCGCCGCCGATCAGCACCGGGATGTCGAGGCCCCGCTTGGCAAGTTCCTGCACGCAGAGCGGCATCTGCTTCGACGTGTTGACCAGCAGCGCGCTGAGGCCGATGGCGTCGGCCTGCACCTCCAGCGCCCGGTCGATGATCACGTTGATCGGCACCTGCTTGCCCAGGTCATAGACCGTGTAGCCGTTGTTGGTCAGGATCGTGTTGACCAGGCTCTTGCCGATGTCATGCACATCGCCGAACACGGTGGCGACGACGACCTTGCCCTTGGTGTAGCCTTCCTTCTTCTCGAAATATTGTTCCAGGTGGGCGACGGCTTTCTTCATCACCTCGGCGGACTGCAACACGAACGGCAGGATCAACTCGCCCGCCCCGAACTTGTCGCCCACATCCTTCATGGCGGGCAGCAGCACGTTGTTGAGCACGCCAACCGGGTCCTGATGGGTGATGGCCTCATCCAGCAGCGCCTCGATGCCGTCCTTGCGCCGGTGCAGAATCTGCCAGTGGATCTTCTCCTCCACCGTCATGCCCTCGGTGGGATCGGCGGCGGTTTCCTGCCCGCCCTCTTGCGGCTTGTTCACCTCGAAATAGGCGATGTAGCGCGGCAGGGCATCGGGGCGGCGGGCCAGCAGCAGGTCGTCGGCCAGTTCGCGCTGCTCGGCGGGCACCTCGGTGTAGGGCACCACATGCGACGGGTGGACAATCGCCAGGTCCAGCCCGGCCTGCACGGCGTGATGCAGAAACACGCTGTTGAGCACGGCGCGGGCGTGCGGCGTCAGGCCGAACGACACATTGCTCACGCCCAGGATGGACAGCGAGCCGGGGCAGGCGGCCTTTGCCTGGCGGATGCCCTCCAGCGTCTGGATCGCTGCGTCGACCAGGTCTTCCTGGCCGGTCGTGACCGGGAAGGTCAGCACGTCGAAGATGATGCTGTCGGCGGGCAGGCCGTACTCGTTCACGCAGATGTCGAAGATGCGCTTGCAGACCGCGGCCTTGTTGTCCGCGGTCTTCGCCATGCCGACCTCGTCGATGGGCATCACCACCACGGCGGCGCCGTGCTCGACCACGTTGGGCACCACGGCTTCGATGCGTTCGCGCCCGCGCTCCATGTTGATCGAGTTGACAACGGGGCGGCCCGGATACGCCTTCAGCGCAGCC
>JAICKM010001015.1 GCA_025927935.1 Chloroflexia bacterium
GCCTCGTCCAGCGACAGCCGGTGGGTGATGACGAACGACGGGTCGATGTCCCCGGCCATGATGCGGTCGAGCAGCGGTTGCAGGTAGCGGTGGACGTGGGTTTGGCCCATCTTGAAGGTCAGACCCTTGTTGAAGGCCGCGCCGAAGGGGATCTTATCGACCAATCCGCCGTAGACCCCGGCCAGCGAGACGGTGCCGCCCTTGCCGCACGCCTGGATGGCTTCGCGCAGCACCAGGGGCCGGTCGCTCTCCATGCGCGTGGCCTGCTTGACCCGATCATAGACCCACATGGGGCCGGTGCCGTGGGCTTCCATGCCCACCGCGTCGATGCAGGCGTCGGGGCCGCGCCCGCCGGTGCGCTGCTTCAATTCCTCGACCACATCGGTTCCCACATAGTTGATCACCTCGGCGCCGCCCGCCGTCTCGGCCAGTTGCAGGCGCTCCGGGAAGCGGTCGATGGCGATCACGCGCTCGGCGCCCTGCAGGTAGGCGCTCTTGATGGCGAACTGGCCGACCGGCCCGCAGCCCCACACGGCGACCACATCGCCCGGCTGGATGCCGCAATTTTCGGCGGCCATCCAGCCGGTGGGGAAGATGTCGGACAGGAACAGCACCTGCTCGTCGGTCAGCCCCTCCGGCACTTTGATGGGGCCGACATCGGCGAAGGGCACGCGGGCGTATTCGGCCTGGCCCCCGGCATAGCCGCCCAGCATGTGCGAATAACCATAGATGCCCGCCGGCGAATAGCCGTACATGCCCTCGGCCAGCGCCGCCTTGGGGTTGGTGTTGTCGCACAGCGACCACAGCCCCTTGCGGCAATAGTGACACTGGCCGCACGAGATGGGGAAGGGCACGACCACCCGGTCGCCCACCTTCAGGTTCTTGACATACGGTCCCACTTCGACGATTTCGCCCATGAACTCGTGGCCGAGAATATCGCCCTTGAGCATGGTCGGGATGTAGCCGTCATAGAGGTGCAGATCGGAGCCGCAGATGGCCGTCGAGGTAATTTTGACGATGGCGTCGTGCGGATTGATGATCGTGGGGTCGGGCACGGTGTCCACGCGGACATCATTGGCGGCCCACCAGCATAAAGCTCTCACAGGGCAATCTCCCTACTTGACGGGGCGGCCCGACGGCTGGCCCTCGGTGGTGGCGACTTCGCCGGTTTCCAGGATCTGCTTGAGGCGGCGCAGGTCGGCGCCGACCTGCTGGCCGGGTTCGTCGCCGAAGAGTTTGGCAACCATGGCTCCGGCCTTGCCGCCCGGCGGCTTGTAGTCGAGGCTGACATGGACTTCGGTGCCGCGCCCGCCGGGGGCGGGCACGAAGCGCACCTCGCCCGCGTTCTGCACGTCGGCCTCGGCGACGGAGGACCAGGCGATGCGCTCGTTCTCCTGGTCGCCGGTGACTTCGGCGTCCCACTCGACATGGCTGCCCAGGGGCGCCTTGGCGACCCAGTGGGATCGCCCGTCGCCGGAGGTGGTGACGGAGTCGAGATTGTCCATGAAGCGCGGTAGGTTCTCGAAGTTATGCCAGAACTGATAAAGATCGGCGGGTGATTTCTCGATAGTGATGGTCTTTTCGACGTGGACGGCGCCGCTGTCTTTGGTGGCGGCGGGCGCTTGCGCGTTCTCGCGCTCGGCTTCCCAATCGCCGTCCGCCGGCTGTTCGCCCGCCTGGCCCTTGAGCAGGTTGCGCGCGATGAGGCCGCCGCCCGCCGCGGCCAGCGCGACGCCGGCCAGCGAGCGGCGCGACAGGCCGTAGATGGTGAGGCCGCCGCCGACGGCCACGGCCACCCAGCGCATGGCGCCGCCCTGGCCGCCGTCTTGTGTCGAATCTGTCGTTGCCATAGTGCTGTCTCCCTTTGCTGTAGCATGGTGGTTGCCGCGTCTCCGGCATCCCCGTGGGGGCGGCAGGGCCGGCACGCAGGCCGGCCCCTATGTTTGCGGCCCCGGCGCGGCGATGCTGTCTGCTGTAGGGGCCGGTTTGAAACCGGCCCTCTCCC
>JAICKM010000473.1 GCA_025927935.1 Chloroflexia bacterium
CTAAGCATAATATCACTTGGATCGAACCTACTATCCACGATTGGCTGATTGATCTTGACCAAGGGCGAAATCTATGCCCTGAATTATCTGGTCTTCCGTGGCTTCAAGGCAAGATCCCTGTCACGCCTGAGTACGAAACCTCGGAGTATTCTGTCGGCAATGAATGGACCGTCCACCTAGCCTTTTATATCTATCCAGCAAGTGCAACTGGCGTAAGCGCGAAAGTGCAAAATTTGTACCTTCTCCAACAAATGCTTCATCCAGTCATTGCAGCAGAAGCATGGCCTGCGTTCCTTCGCGCTGACTATGATGCTGCGGTGTTTCAAGCCTTCAAAGAAGTCGAAGTTGCTGTACGAACTAAAGGAAATTTTGATGCGAGAGATATTGGTACTGATCTAATGCGAAAGGCCTTTCACGAGACAAGTGGCCCATTAGCCAATAGCAGTCTACCAATCGCAGAGAGACAAGCCATATCTTCTCTGTTTGCAGGAGCTATTGGGATATATAAAAATCCCCATAGCCATAGGACCATTCTTATCTCAGATCCAATAGAGGCAGTTGAAAAGATTATACTTGCCAGTCGGCTCATGAAGATTGTTGATACTCTCTCGCCTTAGTCCAACACAAGTTTAAGGACCCGTACCAGGCTGGAGCGGCCCGTCCAGCGGCAGGTAATACGGTTGGCGATCCGGGAAGCTGGGCATCAGCGCCGCGTTGCCGCCGCCGCCGACATCCCGCGCGTAGATCACCGGGCCGCGCAGCAGCGGATCGTTGGCGAAGAAGACTTTGCCATAGTCGCGGCGGGGGAAGGCCGGGTTGAGGGCAACAAACACCACGGCGTGGTCCAGGTGGGCGGCTTCCACGCGCTGCAAGGCCGATGCATCCACGTCGTTGTAGCCGGTGTAGGCGCGCACCTGGCCGGGCATGACCTGGGCCAGGTTAAACACGACGAGCAGGCCCACGGCGAGCGCCGTGGGCGCCAGCGCCGCCCATGATGCCCGGCGCCGCCCGCTGCCGGCGCGGCCCAGCAAGACCCCTGCGCCCCGCCCCAATAACTGCACCCCCCGCCCGCTCAGCAACAGCAGGAAGGGCAGCCCTTCGTACCAGTAGCGCGCGCCGTAGATCGTCGTGGAGGACCACCAGGCGAAGTAGATCGCTACTAGCCCCAGGAAGCCGCCGAGCAGGAACAGGTCCCAACGCGCCTGCCGCCAACGGCTGCCCACCGTGCCCACCAGGGCGATCAGCAGCGGGGCCAGGGCCAGCGTGGGCGGCCAGCCGAACAGGTCGCCTTGCAGGGTACGCAGGTAAACCAGGGCGTTGTAGAGACCAAGCGCGGGCGTGTGGCCCGCCGGTTCCGGCCCGAAGCCGGGGCCGAAGCCCAGCCGGTCGTAGCTGCCGACCAGTTCCTGGGCCAGCTTGAAGGGCGAGCCGAGCAGGGCCTGGTTGACGACCCCCAGCACCACCAGCGGCGGCAGCGCGCCCGCGACCATAAGCGCGTAGGGCGCCACGCGGGCGATCAGTTGTCGCGTGCCACCGGGGGCCGCGCGGCGGGCGCGCCTCCAGGCCCGCACCCCACCCGCGATGTCGATCAGGCTCCAGACGAAGAAGGGCAGCGCCACGCCCAGCGCCGTGGCCTCGCGGCTGATAAATGCCCAGGACAGGCCGAAGCCGGTGCCGAGACTCAGCAGCGCGGTCCGCCAATCTAGCCCCAGGAAGCGGCGGGCCGCAGCGGGGGGGGGCGGCACCGTCTTCAGCCACACAAAGCAGTAGACCGCCGCCATGAGGGCGAACATGGTCGAAGTGTGCGACATGAACGAGCCGGCCATGAACAGGAGAAACGGCGAGGTCAGGCCGAGCAGCGCCGCCCAGAACCCGGCCGCCGGGCCATAGAGCCGCCGTCCGGTCGCGTAGACCAGGGCCAGCGTGCCGCCCGCACAGAGCGGATTGATGCTCCAGGGGATGCCCGCCCAGACGCCGGGCACCAGCAAGAGCGGCCAGCCCGGCGGATACTTGGTGAACCAGCGTCCATCGGTGATCAGGATAAAGCCCTGCTCGAAGAAGTAGGGGCGGGGCGGCGCGGGCACCGCCGCGCGGGCCAGGGCGAAGATCTTGGCCTGCCAGACATAAGCCACGTCGTCCTGTACATGGGGGATGCCCTGCAACGGCCCCAGGCAGATGGCCGCCGCCGCCACCAGCCCG
Source organism: Chloroflexia bacterium (assembly GCA_025927935.1). Next base: position 2,200 of record JAICKM010000473.1, read on the forward strand.
GCCAGCCCGAAGCCCAGCGCCGGGAGCCAGTGCCGCCACGAGCGGGCAGCTTCGGGCGGGTCCGCCGGATCGGGCGCGGCGACCGGGGCGGCTGCCCGCGCCATGCCCTGGCGTCCGAGCAGGGCGCGCCACAGCAGCGCCAGGCCGCCCACCACCCCGACCAGCAGCAGCGCGCCGGTGAGGGCAATCGCCAGTTCCTGCACCAGATCGGTCAGCCCGGCCCAGAAGCTGGGGCGATAGACATCGCCGTCGATCAGCGTGGTCGGCACACCATGGCTCACGCGCCACCAGCCGGTATTGCGGCGCTCCGGGCGGATGATGAAGGCATACCCGTCCTGCGCGGCGTCCATGTGGATGAACAGGCCCGCCGGGACCCGCCCGCCCACGAGTTCGGCATAGAAACGGGCGTCCGGGCCATTGTGGCTGCCGGGATCGACGGCGGCGGTTGCCGCGCTGCCCGTGGGATCGCCGTACAGGATCTGCCAGGACGCGGGCTGATAGGTGCCGCCGCCCGGTGCCCCTTTAGGGGCAGGCGCGGGCAGGGCCGTCCAATAGGCGCGCGGGCGGGCCAGTTGCAGGGCTTCGCCGAGGCGGCCCCAGCTTACCAGCGGGGCCTGGGGATCGGCGGGCGTGTAATAGAGCGAGTCGCTGAGCGCGGCCAGGTACCAGCCGAAGTGCCCGCCCGTCGCCGCCTCGGCGGGCGAGAGCTTTAGGGTCAGGCGGTCGTCGTTCACGCGAGCCACGGCGCCATCGGCGGTGATCGTGACCTGCACTACGGTACGGCTCGGCGCCGCCAGGGCCACGCCCCAGGCGATCCCGGTCGCCAGCAGCAGCGCCAGCATCCCGGCCACCAGCGCACGGGGCCATGCGCCCGTGCCTATCTGCCTTCTATTTTCCCACATACGCACGTAGCATAACACAAACGCGCAAAAATATCCTGATTCGCGGTTTTGTTCACTATGCACAATTTTTACCGCGCGCAGATTGTTTGTCGTGCCGTAGACTCGTTTCCCAAAAGGATCGATAGTAGGGAAGGGAGAGATATTTGTGCAGAGCGACTATGAACCCGTGAGCAGCGCCTGCACGTGTAGAGTTACGTCCTTGCAGTTAGGGAGGGAATGACAGCGTATGGTACTGATAAGCGACGAAAAAGCGCTCTTTGGCGCGACCAGCACCGAAGAGGTTTTTGAATTATGCCGGGCGAACGGGATTAAGATGGTGGATGTCAAGTTCACCGATCTCCCCGGTGGCTGGCAGCACTTCACTATCCCCGTCGACGAACTGAGCGAAAGCTGCTTCAGCGAAGGTTTGGGCTTCGACGGTTCCTCGATCCGCGGCTTCCAGCATATCCACGAATCCGACATGTTGCTCCGGCTCGATGCCGCCACAGCCTTTGTCGATCCCGTGCTGCGCGTGCCCACGTTGAGCATCATCGGCGATGTGTACGACCCGATCAGCGGCGAGCCTTATGGGCGCGACCCCCGCCTGATCGCCCGGCGCGCCGAAGAATATCTGCAGAGCACGCAGATCGCCACCACCAGCTATTGGGGGCCGGAAGCCGAGTTCTATATCTTCAACTCGCTCCGCTTTGACCAGACCTCGAACTCGGGTTATTACTTCATCGACAGCGAGGAAGGCATCTGGAACTCCGGCAAGGACGGCGGCAATCAGGGCTTCCGCCCGCGCTATAAGGAAGGCTACTTCCCCGTGCCGCCGACGGACAAGTTGCAAGATCTGCGGTCCGAGATCGTCCTGGCGCTGCAAGACGCGGGCATCCGCGTCGAGACGCAGCACCATGAAGTAGGCACCGCCGGGCAGGCCGAGATCGATATGCGGTTCGACACCCTGGTCAATATGGCCGACAAGGTGATGAAGTACAAGTATATCGTCAAGAACGTCTGCGCGCAGGCGGGCTATGTTGCCAACTTTATGCCCAAGCCGCTCTTCGGCGACAACGGGTCCGGCATGCACGTCCACCAGAGCCTGTGGAACCTGGAGCAGCCGCTGTTCGCCGACACGAGCGGGTACGCGGGCCTGAGCGATACCGCCCGCTACTACATCGGCGGGCTGCTGAAGCACGCCCCCGCGCTGCTGGCGCTGGCCGCGCCGACGACCAACAGCTATCGCCGCCTGGTGCCGGGCTACGAAGCGCCGATCAACCTGGTCTATTCCAAGCGCAACCGGTCGGCCTGCGTGCGCATCCCGATGTACTCGGAGAACCCGAAAGCCAAGCGCATCGAGTTCCGCGCGCCCGACCCGTCCTGCAACCCGTATCTGACCTTCGCCGCCCTGCTCATGGCCGGGATCGACGGCATCCGCAACCAGATCGAGCCGCCTGCACCGGTCGACGAGGATATCTACGAACTGGACCCGGCGAAAAAGCTGGACATTCGCTCCACGCCCGGCTCCCTGGAAGCCGTGCTGGACGCGCTGGCCGCCGACCATGCGTTCCTGCTCGAAGGCGGGGTCTTCAGCGCCGACCTGATCGAGTCCTGGATCAGCTACAAGCGCGAACGCGAACTGGCGCCCGTGCAGTTGCGCCCGCACCCCTACGAGTTTTTCCTGTACTCGGACGTGTAGGGCCGCGCCGGAAACCAAAAAGCCGCCGCAGGTTCTCTGCGGCGGCTTTTCTTTGCGCGATCAGGGGCGCGGAGTTAATCAACCCCCACCAGGCGGGCGATATCGGCGAAGCTACGCACCTCGGCGGGATTACCCATCTGCGCGAAGCGCGTGCCCACGGCGGCGGCCATGGCGCGATAGCGCGCCTCCGGATCGTCGTCCACAAAGAGGACGCTTTCCGGCGCCGTCTGGCGTCCGGCGGCTTCCTCGGCGGCCAGGATCGTGCGCAGCATCGCCGCCTTGTCGCTGCTCCACTCGCCCACCACCTGGCTGAACAGCGGCAGCAGCCCGAAGGCAGTCAGCAGGCTGCGGATAGGCGCCGCGTGGTTCCAGCTTGCCATTGCCAGGCGGACGCCTCGCCCGTGGAGGTCGGCCAGCACAGCGCGGGCGCCCGGCGCCAGCCGGAAGCGCACCCCGTCGTCGCGGATCGCCAGGTCGGGGTCCTGGGCATCGGGGCGGAACGTGAAATCCGCCGAGCCGTCCGGATCGTCCAAAACGCGCTCAGAGCAGCAAATCACGTCTACGGGGTGCCAGAGCGTATGGTCGCCATCGAGCACGATCAGCCGGATGGGGACCGTGGGCGCTACACCACGCATGGCGACTCCCGGTTGGCGCGGCTGTGGATCTGCTCATCGTAGAGATCGCACATCCGGTCGGCAATGCGGCCCCAGGCAAAGTCCCGCGCGTAGGCCGCGGCCTGCACGCCCATCGCCTGGCGTTCGCAATCATTCTGCAACGTCGCGTGGATCTGCATCGCCAGGGCGGTCGGCTCCTCCTCCGGCACCAGGATGCCCGTTTCGCCGTCCTTGACCAGCCGGGCCAGCCCGCCTACGCGCGAGGCGACGACCGGCGTGCCGCAG
>JAICKM010000177.1 GCA_025927935.1 Chloroflexia bacterium
GGCCGGGGATACTGCTCGCCGTGCCATGGCCTTTGTGATACGTGACGGCGGACGGCGTGAGCGTGACGCGGTAGCCCATGACCCAGAGCCTCCAGCCCAGGTCCACGTCCTCGAAAAAGGCGAAAAAGTCGGGATCGAAGCCGCCGGACTCGCGGAAGACATCGGCGCGGATCAGCATGGCGCCGCCGCAGGCGAAGAGCAGGTCGCGCTTCTGCTTGTATTCGACCGGTTCGGCGGCCACCGGCAGGCCGTAGCTCAACTGGTAGCCGAAGGCGTGGAAGTTCATCACGCCGCCGACAAAGTCGATCTCCCGGCCCTCCCAGTCGAGCATCTTCGAGCCGGTGCAAACGACGCCGCGATCTGCATCGGCTAGCAGGCTGGCGACTAGTTCGCGCAGCCAGTTGGGATCGACGCGCGTGTCGTTGTTCAGGAAGGCCAGGTACTCGCCGGTCGCCACCTCGGCCCCGGCGTCATTACCCGCGGCGAAGCCGATATTCTCCGGCAGCCGGTGGACACGCACCTGCGGGAAGTGCTCGCCCATGAAATCGAGCGAGTTATCGGTGGAGCCGTTGTCCACGAGGAGCAACTCCAGGCGGTCTGGCGGATAATCGAGCGCCGCGAGCGAGCGGAAACAGTCTTCGAGGTGCTGCAGGCCGTTGTAATTGAGCACGATAACCGAGACGGCGGGCCAGGTGGTGGGCGCGGGAGCGGGCATGGCAGCGGATGGCTGGGTCATAGCGGTTATTTACGACCCAGCAGCCGGGCGGCGCTGCGGGTCAGCTTGAAGACGCGCCCGGCCTCGATGCCCTGCAGCAGCCGCTCCAGGTAGAGGATATGCTGGTTCTTGCGCTCCAGGTCGGCGGCCAGTCGCATATGGTCTTCGTAGAGGCGGTCGCGGTCGGCGATCACCTTGTCGCGCTCCGTGGTCAGATCGGCGTTCGCGGCCTGGACGCGGGCCAGTTCGGTCGCCACCTCGGTCGCGGTGCTTAGATCGGCGCGCAACCGGTCGATGATCGCCTGCTGGTTCCCGGTATGGGCCTGGGTGCTCTGCAATTCGCGCTCCAGCAGCGCGATCTTGCCTTCCATCCCGGCGACGTGGCGCTCGCGAAGCTCCAACTGCTCGCGCAGGGCGCGGTCGTCGTGGTTGGCGACCTTCAGGTCGAGCATGCGTAGCAGGAAGCCCGTCAGTTCCATACGCGTCACGTTCGCCCGCTCATCGGGCGCCACCGGCGGGTAGCGCTCCACGATCTCGGCGCAGGCCAGGGGCTGCGGTTCGCGGGTCGCCAGCAACACGCCGCGGTAGGCCGGTTCCTGGCGGTCGGTGGGCGAGAAGGTCAGGTTGTAGAAATGGTCGAGCCGGCGCTCGAATTCGGCCGCCTGCTCGTCGCGTAACGAGATCAGGTAGTGCTTGGCGACCATCATGAACAGCCAGTTCCAGAGATTGCCCGCCTCCATGGTGAAAGTGGACCAGCCCGCGTCGTAGAAGCCCTGCTGGGCGGCGGCGAAATCGGGCAGGCCGTAGCCGCGATGCTCGGCCAGTTGCTCTTGCTTCGCCTTGAGCAGCCACTGGATATAGTCGAACAGCAGTTCCTCGGCCAGCGCCGTTTCCTCGCGGTGGATCGGGCCGATGAACAGCGCCGCCGATCGGCTCACGCGGCGCATTTCGGCCAGCAGCACTGGGCGGGCCTCGGCGGGCACATGCTCCAGCGTGTCCAGGCTGACCGCGCAATCGAAGGCGCCGTCGGGGAAGGGCAGTTCCATGCCGCTGCCGATGACATAGGTGTAGCCATAGTGACGGGCGCTGGTGGTGTCGGGCACCACGTCCATGACCACTGTGCGCGCACCGGGAATCGCGACAAAGCGCGGCAGCAGGCCGGGATAGCCGCCCACGTCGAGGATGGTGGGCGTGGTCCCCAGCACGCCGTGGCGGGTCAGGATCGCTAGAATATCGCCCGCGATGCGGTAGCGCTGGTACTGGTCAAAGGGTAAATCGAGCAGATCGGTGGGTTGTTGGTCCCCTGTCATGCATCCTCTTCTCGGCGGCGCCAGGCGGATCTCTGCCCCCGGCCGCAAATTGCTATTGCGGGCACCGGCACGATGCGTGCCCGCGGCTTGCACCAGTCTAAAAGTCGTTCCTAGTATAGCCTGAGAGGCAAACGCGCGTCAACCGCGATAGCCCGGTAAGGTGCCCCCCGCTCCCCTTCCCGCGCCGGGAAGGGGAGCGGGGGCTAGGTGGGTCGCCCAACGGGTCCTCCCTATGCACTACTCGTCACTCGTCCTCAGCACTCAGCACTCAGCACTCGCTACCGCCGGGGCGCGCAGCCGGGGAAGAAGGCGTTGCTGATGAACTTGCTGGTCTGGCCGCGGGTCACGTCGGCGGTCGGGTGGAAAGTGTTATCGGCATAGCCGCTGATCACGCCATGGGCGTAGACCCGCTCGATGAACAGCCAGAAGGTATCGGTGAAGGGCACATCGCTGAAGGTCTGCCGGGTGGCCGGGATCGCGTCGTTGTAATTCGCTGCGTTAGCGACGAACTTGGACGCCTGGCCGCGCGTCACGCCGGTGTCAGGGCGGAAGGTGTTGTCGCTGTAGCCGCTGATCACGCCGTGGGCATAGGCCCGCTCGATGAACAGCCAGAAGGGATGGCTGGGCGGCACGTCGGTAAACGTCTGCTGCGTCGCCGGGATGGGGTCAGTGTAGTTCGCCGCGTTGGACACGAACTTCGCCAGTTGCCCGCGTGTTACGTTGGCGCCGGGGCGGAACGTGTTGTCCGCATAGCCGCTCACGATGCCCTCGCAGGCCAGGCAGCGGATGAAGGTATAGAACGGGCTGCCGGCGGGCACATCGGTGAACTGGATCGGGCAGGCCGTCGGCGTGGGCGTCGCGGTAGAGGGCGTGCCGGTTGCCGTCGGCGTGACGGTGGGCGGTGGCGATCCGCCCAGCTTGACGACGGTGATCGCGCGGCTCGCGGTATTGCCCGCGAGGTCCGTCGCGGTGGCGGTGATCTGGTTCGGGCCGTAATTGAGCGGGTTCACGTCGAGGGTCATGTGATAGGGTGAGGTGAGCACCGTGGTCAGGGTGATCGTCTGCCCGGTGGCGGAATCGTAGCGCGTGAAGGTCACGTCGTGCACGCCCGATGTATCCGCTGCCGCGACCTCCAGCGGCACGGTGGCGGCGGTGGCCGTGTAGACGCCGTTATCCATCACCGGCGTGGTCCAGTGTAGCGTGGGAGGCGTGGTGTCCGCCGGGATGCAGGCGCCCGTATGGGACAGGTAGAAGGACGAAATCCGGTGATAGACCGGAGAGCCGTCGCTAAAGGTATCGTTACTGAAATCGGGGTCATCGGCGGTGTAACACCGGCTGGGTCCGCCCTGGTTGAAGTCGCGATAGACCCGCACGGCCCATCCGTTCTGGGTCTCTACATGGACCGATGCGGTGGCGTCGTTGAACTGCGCACAGGGGCTGCCGGGCGTAAAGTTAATCACGCCGACAAACTGCGAGCCGCAATAGCTGCCGCCGTAGCCTGGCTCCAGATAGAACGCCACGCCCGGCGGCGTGGTACAGGCCAGGGTCGTGCCGCCCGCCGGGCCGTTTTGGGCCGACTCGTAGGTGCTGTTGTAGGCGGTGATCTTGTACGAATAGCTAGTGTTGCAGGTGACGTTGAGGTCGGTGTAGGTGGTGGTATTCGCGGGGACGGTCAGATATCGGGTATAGGTGATGCCGTTGTAGCGATAAATCTGGAAGCCGTCCTCGTTATTTGAATTGTCCTGCCAGACCAGGGTAAGGCTGCCCTGCGCGGTGTTGCTGACGTGCAGGTTGCTCGGCGCGGCGGGCGGCGCGTCGGCGCATGTTGCCGTGTGAGTCAGGGTGAACGACGAAACCTGGTTATCGAGCGGAGTCCCATCGTTGAAGGTCTGCCCGGCAAAATCGGGATCGCTGGCCGTGAAGCACGCGCTGGCCCCTTGCAACTGAAGTTCCTTATAGAGCCGGACGGACCAGCCCGCTTCCAGCAACACGGATGAGACTGCATTATCGTACCCCGGCGGCAAGTTGGAATTTCCCGCGTTCGGCAGATAGGCATAGACGCCCGTGGGTTGATATTGGGGGTCTGTGTACAGTTGAATCGGATACGTAGACGTGGGCGTCGCCGCGGGGGCGGCAACCATCGAGTGCCCGGCCACCGCCGGGGCGGCGGGCGCGGGATGCGCCGCGGCACGGTGGTTGGGACTGAGCGCGAACACACCGGCGAGCAGCGCGGCAATGGCCGTCAGCAGGGCCAGGTAGCGGGTGGCGCGGGTGGGCAATAGGGGCTGCATAGGACTCCTTCCTGGAGCCGGGCCGGTGCGACCACCGGCGCCGGGATCCGTGACGGCGACCGGGCGGTGCCTGAACCGCCGGGTGGCCGCGGCTGAGGTGCAGGCTTCCGCACAGGGAGCGGGCCGCGCGGCGCGGGCCAGGCAGCGGCGGCCCGGCTCGCGGTGGCGACGAAGTCCGCGTGCCAATTATAGGGCAAGCGTGCCTGCGGGCGCAAGGTTGCGGTAAGCTTGCGGTTCCACATTCCCGCTTACCGGCCAGGGTCCGGCACCGGCGGCCCCAGGTAATGGGCGATGGTGCAGTATTCGGCGAAACCGAGCCGGCGATAGAGGTTTAGCCCCATGCGGCTTGATTGGAGGATGCCCACCCGGTAGCCGCGGGTGCGGGCGGCATGCAGCGCGGCCAGCACCAGTGCCGTGGCCGTGCCTTGGTCGCGTCCTTCGGGGATGGTTGCCACGTTGTAGAGTCCGGCCACGCCCGCGCCCAGGCACAGCGACGCGCCCGCGACCGGCGTGCCGTCCATGCGGCCCACGTAGTGCTGCAACGGCGTGTCAGGGCCGAAGCCCAATCGCTCACAGAATCCCCTCAGCGCGTTGGCCGCAAAAGGCGGCAGGTCGAAACTGCGCCCCACCGGCTCCACCCACGCCGCGAAGCCGGCCGCATCGCTCACCCGGTGGATGGTGAGGCCGGGCGGCATGACCGGCGGGGGCAGATCGCGCAGATCGCAGGCCATACCCGTCGAATCGCTGGTGCGCACCATGCCTCGTGCCTGGAGCCGCGCCCCCAGATCGGCGGGCTGAGTGGCCGGGCCGGTCCACCAGAGCATCGGCAGGTGGCGGGCCGTGAAGGGTGCCAGCGTAGCGGTGATCTCCGCCTCCAGTGTGGCCGGGGCCAGCCGTGCCCGGAAGACGGCATTAAACATCGGGAACGGGATGCCGGTCACGAGACGGATGCGGTCGGGCCGATCCTCGTATGCCGCGCCGGGCAGGCGGCGGAACAACGCGAAGAAAGCAAACAGGTTGTCCTCGATGGCCGCCGTCAGCGCGGCGGGCGATGTGTCCTGCACAATCGGGGTCATGGGCCTAGAAGTAGGACTCCTCTTCATAGAGCCGCCGCGCCCAGTCGGGCACACGAGGCGCTTCCACGCGGTCGAAGGGGCCGACGTAGGGCTTGAGGTCGAGCACCGGCGTGCCGTCGATCACGTCGAGTCCGCGCACGATCAGCGCGCCCGGCTCAACGGCCACGATGGGCACCGCGCTGACGGCGATCGGGTTGGGGCGGTAGCGGGCGCGCTGGGCCAGGATGCCCAGTTCCGGGAACTCGGCGCGACCCTGCGGGCGGCGGCGCAGCCCCGGCGGCGGCGGCGCCTCGTGCAGCCAGGTGAGCACCAGGGCGTGCGAAAAGGTCTCCAGGCCCTCCAGCGCTCCGACCAGATCGGGCCGCAGCTCGATGCGCGACTCCACGGCGCCCCATCCGCGGTCGACGGCATCCGTGATGCCGTTGCGCACGACGCCAATTGGCTGCATCTCGATGGGGGTGAGCGGATCGTGCGGGTCGGGATTGCTCATAGCGGTTCCTCCTCACGTGGGCGTGGCAATCGTTCGCTGCCATTATACACCAGCTATTAGCGGTCAGCCGTGTGCCTGCGGCACCGCTGCGCGATCAGGAGACGAGTGGTCAGTGGTCAGTACGAGGAGTGCGCCGGGTGAAGCCCTACCAGGATGCTTGTCGTTCTGTGCGCAGCAAAGAATCTCCGTCTTGGCCCCTCCGCGTGCCGAGACTCTTCGCTGCGCTCACAGTGACAAGGCCTGACCACTGACCACTGACCACTGACCACTGACCGCTGGCGCGACAGTTGCACCACATACCCCCTTTATAGTACAATGAATAGCGGCCATGCGGGCGGTAGCCTTGAGCATGTGCCATTTTGCCGGTCCGCGCCGGGCCTGGTTACCTGGATTTTGGAGGGTTGCACTGGTGGAAGAAGAACTGCGTATTCGCCCGCAGGACCTGGATCGTTTGTTGGAATGGATGCGGCGCAGCGGGCGCCCGCGCACGACCGAGGAACTGGTGCGTTTCTGGTTGGAACGCTTGCGCGATGAGGCGACGCGCGGTCGCTAACTCGCGCCTTTGTTTTCAGGGGCCGGGATCGGATACGAGAGATCCCGCGCAGTAGATGGGTAATAGATTGGTGGAATTGCGTAACATGAGTAAGGATGAAGGAGCAGCATGAACAGCGCTACCGTCGCAGCGAAGGGTGGGCCGGCCTTTGAAGGCACGGCCGAACAGCAAGAGCTGGCCGCCAAAGCCTTCGACCTGATGCGCCGCCAGGGGATGTTGTTTGCGGCGGACGCGCCGATTGTGGTCAGCCTGGACCGCCTCGTGCAGGGTTTGAGCCGCAGCTATCCCAAGGTGGCCGGCGATACATTGAAGCAGCAGGTCACGGCGGCGCTCGATGCCAACCCCGCCGTCTTTACCCGGCAGGAGACAAAGGGCGCTGTTGCCTATGAGACCACCAAGAGCGGGCAGCGCAAGATCGACACAACCGATGCGCGCCATATGTTCCGCCACCGGCTCAACGACGACGCCCGCGAAGTGACCGAGCAGGAATCGCGCTCGCTGACCGAGGGCTGGATCGCCCAGGCCCAGGCGCGCGCCGAGTCTTTCACCATCTTCCAGGAGCCGGCGGCGCAAGCGGCGGTGTCCGGGCAGTGGCAGGGGCCCGCCGATATTGCCGCCTTTGTCGCCCCGACCACCCCGACGCCCAACGCGGCGCCCATGCCGCAGCCCGTCTCGCCCATGACGCCCTGGCCCGAAGCGGTGCCGGAGGCCGAGCCGATTGCCGCCAGTGACGTGGATGAAACCGTCCTGGTGGACACGCCCACCGCCCCGGTGATCCCGGAGGCTGAGGAGTTACCCCTCGTGGTGGCGCCACCTGGCTCTATAGAGGCACCTGCGCCTGCGCCGGTCGAGCCGGTGGCCGCGGCCCCGGTGGTCGAGCCGGCGGCTCCGGCCCTCGCGCCTGCCGTGCCCGCACCGGTCGCTCCGGCGCCCGCGCCGGTGGCGGCGGCGCCCGTCGCCCCGGCCCGCCCGGTGCGCTACACCCTGCCCACCGAGGACGGCGAAGCGACCATCGACCTCGCGCCCGGTGTGGATGCCGTGCTGGAGGAGCATGGTGCGACCCTGGACGCGATGATGTCGCGCGCGCTGCACGACGATTTCCGCTTTGCATCCTTCGGCGCCCTGTGGTATCCCGAAGAGCATGTCGAGCGCTTCAGCAAGGGCGACTTCCGCCGCATCAAGGAATACCTGATCGAGACCCAGGAAGCCCTGTCCGACCGCGCCTTCCTGAACGATGTGCTGGGCCGCCGCGAGAACGATCCGGATTACGAGCGCCTGCGCTTCTCGCTGAACTATCGCATGCTGCGCGAGAAAAAGGACTTCGAGTTCGTCGGCGTGCCGGACGATCACGTCTGGATTGTGGCCGGCGCGTCGCCAGTCAGTGTGCCCAAGCGCAAGCCGAGCGAGATCGGCCAGGACTATCGCTTCCTGGAAGACGCCGCCATCCGCGCACTGGAGCCGGACGTGCCCGCCGACCTGACCCAGGTCGAGCACGCGCTGACCTATTATGAATATGAGAACGGCCTGCTGCCCTACGACAACGCCCTGCGCGTGCTGCTGCCGCGGCCCATGCTGGACGAGCAGCGGGCCGCTCTGCTGCGCGTCGAAGTGCCGGCGCTCTTCCAGAGCTTCCCGGTCGAGTTACGCTACCCGACCGGCAATCGCGGCGGGTATCTGGTCGGCTTCGACGCCTTCTTCCAGGAGAACCTGGTGCCGGGCGCGACGTTTTCGTTGGAGAGCACCGAGCAGCAGAACGTGCTGCTGCTGCGCTTCGAGCGCACCTCGGCGCAGGAAGCCTCGCTGCTGCAATACGACGAGCGCCGCAATAAGTTTGTCTACCGGCCCACGACGTACTACGCGGGCACCAGCGCCGATTGGCTGCTGAGCGAGAAGCGCTTCCCGAACCTCGACGGCATCAAGCGCCTGGACGAAGCTGAGCGCAAGAAGACGGAGAATGTCGTGATCCGCGCCTTTGAACTGGTGGGCGAGGATCTGGATGGGCGTCTGCTGGCGCTGACTTCCGATCTGCTGCCTGTGGTCAACCTGGAGCGGCCATTCTCGGTGGGCGCCCTGCGGGCGGTGCTCGAAACGGGCAACCACTCGTACTTCGAAGCCGACCCGGAAACGCCCGGCGCCTTCTTCTACGACCCAAGCAAGAAATAAGCACGAGCCGTCAGCGGTCAGCCGTCGGAAACGACTCCGGCTGACCGCTGACGCTTTCTTTTTATGGCCGCCAACGTCGCAGTAATTCCCGACGGCTGACGGCTGATAGCTGATAACTGGTATGGACTTTCGCACCGAACTCAACAACATCATCAGCGACGAGCAGCCGTTTTCGGTGGCTGCGCTGACTTTCCTGTCGGATATTCCAACTGCCGACAGCGCCACGCTGGCGCTGATGTGGCCGGGGGCGAGCGTCGCCCGCCGCCGCAAGATCGCGGCGACCCTGGTCCAACTGGCCGAAGACAACATCGAATATGACTTCAGCACTGTGTTTGGCGTGCTGCTAACCGACCCGGACGCCCAGGTGCGGCGCAGCGCCGTCGAGGGCCTGGTGGAAGACGAGAGCGTCGGCACCGTGCGCCGCTTGATCGAGGTGCTGGACTCCGATCCGGCGCCCGAAGTGCGCGCCGTCGCCGCTGTTGTCCTGGGGCCGGCCGCCCTGCGCGCTGAAACCGGCAAACTCAAGGGCGAGTGGCCCGCCCGCCTGCGCGATGCGCTGCTGCGCGCCGTGCGCGACCCGGCGGCGGACGAGGATGTGCATCGACGCGCCCTGGAGTCCGTCGCCTACTTTTGCGACAATGCCGACGTGACCGCCGAGATCGAGCGCGCCTATGCGGGCCGCGGGCTGGTGCGGGCCAGCGCGATTAACGCCATGGGCCGCAACATGAACACCCGCTGGGCGCCCATGCTGCTCAAGGAACTGCAAAGCAAACAACCCGCCATGCGTTATGAGGCAGCGCACGCCGTGGGCGAACTGGGTGAGCAGGCCAACGTGCCTGCTCTCATCCCGCTGCTCGACGACGCCGACCTGGAAGTGCAGTTGGCGGCCATCTGGGCGCTGGGACAGCTCGGTGGGCGCGTCGCCATGCAGGCGCTGCAACTGCGGGCGCAAGACGACGACCCGGCCATCCAGGAGGCGGTGGACGACGCGCTCACCGAGATCCGCTACGCCGCCGATCCCCTGCAACCCTAAACAGGAGCCGCCATGACCGTGCTTGAACCCACCTTCCATCCGCGCTGGGCGCGTAGCGTGGCCGATCTCGAACCTCGCCCGGCGGTGACCGGGGGCGGCCGGGCGCCGATCAGCTTCGCCTACGGCTTGCCCGACCCGGCCCTGTTCCCGACCGAGTCGCTCAACGCTGCCGCGGATCTGGTCCTGCGCCGGCATAGCGACCGTGCACTGCAATACGGTGCGGGCCAGGGCCTGCCGCAGCTCATCAGTGTGCTGATCGAACGGCTCAACCGGGCCGAGGGGCTGGCGCTCCGGCCCGAAGAGTGCATGATCACCACCGGCGCGGGCCAGGCCATCGCGGTTGTGGCGCGGGCGCTGCTGGACCCCGGCGACACGGTGCTGGTCGAAACGCCGGCCTGGCCCGGCGCGCTCAATGCGTTTCGGCGTTGTAATGCGCGCCTGGTCGCCGTGCCGGTGGATGCCGAGGGCCTGGATACGGTCGCGCTGGAGCAGACGCTGGAGACGCTGGCCGCCGCCGGAACCCGGCCCAAGCTGCTCTACACCGTGCCGAACTTCCAGAACCCCACCGGGGTCACGACGACCCTGGCCCGGCGGCAGGCCCTGCTCGACCTGGCCCAGCGCTATGATCTGCTGATCCTGGAAGACGACGCCTACCGCGACCTGGCCTTCGAAGGCGCGCTGCCGCCCTCGCTGTTCGCGCTGGACACGGACGGGCGCGTGCTGCGCACGGGCACCTACTCCAAAATCCTGGCCGCCGGGCTGCGTCTGGGCTGGCTGCTCGGCCCGCGCGAGGTGCTGCCCCGCCTCATCGCGCTCAAAGACGACGGCGGTACCAGCCCCTTCACGGCCTACCTGGCCGCCGCCTACAGCCTGGCCGGTGAACTCGAACCCCATATCGCCCGCCTGGTGGACAGCTATCGCCGCAAGCGCGACGTAATGCTTGGCGCGCTGGCCCGCTACTTCCCGAAGTCCGTCACCTGGACCGTCCCGGCGGGCGGCTTCTTCGTCTGGGTCACGCTGCCGCCCGGCACCGACGCCGCCGATCTGTTGCGCGCGGCGCGCGAAGAAGGCGTCGATTTCTTGCCCGGTCGCTCCTGCTTCCCCGACCC
>JAICKM010000295.1 GCA_025927935.1 Chloroflexia bacterium
ACGGGCTGCGGCTGCTGATCGTGCGCACGCCCCAGCCGGAGGCCATGTCGGGCGCGATCAGCCGGCGCGCGACGGCTTCGGCCTTGTCGTCGTCGCAAATGCCGGTCCAGAGACAGTGCCCAGGGTTGCTGGTGATGGTCGGAATCTGCACTTTGCGGGCGTCCAGGCCCTGGGCATAATAAGCGGCTTCGGGCATCCAGAAAATGTCGTTGAAACGCGCTCGTAAGATGTCCGCCTCCGCGGCCAGGCGATCCGCGCGGGCGGCGTCGCCGTGTTCGCGCAACAACGCGCTCAGCCCCTGTTTGGCCGCGTAGACATAGCCTTGCACCTCGCACGCGGCGATGGGCGTCTCGGCCAGGGCGCCGTCGGGGAACTGGGTGGAGTCGTCGCTGTCCTTCCAGATCTGGTTGCGGATACCCCCGTTAGACCGGCTGGCGACATACTCGACAAAGCCGTCGCCGTCGCGGTCGCCGTACTGGTCGATCCACTCGATAGCGCGCAGCACGTTGGGCAGCAGATCGGCATAGAGTTGCTCGTCGCGCAGCCAGCGCATGGTTTCGACAAAGAGCATGACGAAGAGCGGGGTCGCGTCCACGGTGCCGTAATAGGGCGTGTGGGGCACCATGTGCATCCCGGCCATCTCGCCGAAGCGCACCTCGTGCAGGATCTTGCCCGGCTCCTCCTCGCGCCAGGCGTCCACCACCTTGCCCTGGTGGGCGGCCAGCACACGCAAAGTCCCGACCGCCAGCCCCGGATTGAGGATCAACGATTGCAGGGCGGTGATCAGGCTGTCGCGCCCGAAGGGGCAGGCATACCAGGGGATGCCTGCACTGGGGAAATAGCCCTGCTCCAACTCCTCCGACAGCACCCGCAGATCCCAGCTGCTGCGCGCGAACAACCGTGTGAAGCTTTCGCTGGAGGTCACGATCTCGCTGCTCTGCGCCTGCCAGCCGTTATACGAGCGGCGCATCTGCTGCACGGCCTGGTCGAAAGGCGGCTCCGGCGCCGTATCGCCCAGGTTCTCCGGGTAGATGTGCATGCTGAAGGCGAAGGGATGCTGCGGCGCCAGCGTGACCTGCCAGGTGAGCAGCGCGCGGGGCGCCACAATCACCGGGTGGTTGCCCTCGACATCCACCACCGGGATCATAATGCCCTCCTCCATGCCGGATGGTTGGGACGATTCCGGGCGGCGCAATTCGACGCCGTCAGGCGGGCGGCTGAACCGGATATGCGTCTGCCGTTCTATCGCATCCAGGCCCAGATAGCTCAAGTGCAGCCCGGCGGCGTCGAGCACGGGCCGGCGCAACTCGCCCCAGCGATCCCGCGCGAACCCGCGCACGTCGAACATATCGCGGAAATCGGCGCCGATTTCGAGGAGCAACGTCAGCGTGACCGGGAAGCGATTATAGTTCATGCAGCCGATCCGCTCGTACAACCCGCCGCGCACCAGGCGATTGCGCCGGATACTGATCGTCTGGGGCAGCACCATCGTGCCGTCGTCCAGGTGGACCAGGGTATTGGCGAATTGCAGATTGCTCATGAAGTTTTGCGCACTGGTCGAGTTCAGCAGTTCCGGGTCGGTGCCGTTGACTTTGAGATTCAGCAGGCTGAGGTAGCGCGTGTCATGGTAGTACAGGCCGAGCGGCGTGTTCTCGGGGATATTGCCGTATTCGTCGGTGACGATGAAAATGTCACCTTCCTTGAGCACCAGGTGCTGCATGGAACTAGGCATGAGGGTTTCGCTAACCTCCTTTAAGTTGTACTTCGCCAGGGCATCCCAGCCGCCCGGTGGACGCGGGCAGCGCCGCCGCTAATTATGCCATAGATGGCGCGCGAACCCCACACACCGAGTCAGTCGCGCCGCGCAGCGTCGGCGGGCGCGGCAACGATAGTCCGCATATTGCCGTCGTGCGCCACCTGATCGCGAACCGGCTCCGTCGCAAGCAGCCCGGCGGAGCGCTTGGCCGCCGCGTCAAGCTCGCGCTGCAAGAAATAGTTCAGCACCGTGCGCAGCAGGATAATCGCGGCCAGTAACAAAATATCGTTCCAACTGGGCGTCACAACGGTCCGCAGAATATCGGCGCCCAGCTCGAATTCGAGCGCCAGGGCCAGGGAGCGCGCGAGGCTGAGCCGGATCTCCTCCTTGGGTATCTCATTGCCGCCAACCCCGATGTCGCGCCGCAACACCAGACCGCCAATGGCCGTCAGGAAGGCCAGTAACCCCCGAATGGCCGCCACTCCGACGACGATTGCGCCGCTGAGGTCGGCCACACTCGCCAGCCAACTGGTCACGGTGCGCACGATTTCTTCCAGAGTCACGGGCGCTTATTGCCTCCTTGCTACAACGATGATGCGGATACCGCCGGATTGGAGCATAATCCAGGCCAGCCCGGCCCGCGGCCCGCGCAGAAAATGGGGGCAAAATGGCCGGCCAGGCCGCTACTTTTGCCCGCGGCCCGGCGTTGTGGGGAGTAGAAACGCCCTGGCGCGCCCGCGGGCCGAGGTAGCAGGCCGTGGATACGCGCCGGGCGTGGTTGCATCACCGGGGAAAATCGCCTACAATGGGGTTGCCGTGGCGGGCAGATCCGTAAAAATTAGCGATCCACTAGCCCGCCCTGATTGACGCCGTCCTGCTATTCCACGAACCGATAACAGAGGCGTACTATGTCCACTATCCAGCACTCCCCGCGCCCCGAACCGGATCTCAGCAGCGCCCCGCCCGCCGCGGCGCCGCCGAGCGACCTGGGCCGTGCCATCCTGCGTACCTTGGTCTACGCTGATCTATTCGATTACCCGCTAACATGCGAGGAGATCGCCCATTACCTGATGGATTGCGCGGCCACGCCCGCCGCGACGGCCCGCGTCCTGTGTGACGACCCGCACCTGGCGGCGCAGATCGGCAGCCGCGATGGGTTCTACTTCCTGCGCGGGCGGGAGGCGGTCGTCGCCATCCGGCGGGAGCGCGCGGCGGCCTCGGCCCGGCTCTGGCCGCGCGCCGCGCGCTACACCCGGCTGCTGCGCCACTTCCCCTTTGTGCGGATGGTGGCCGTCACCGGCGCCCTGGCGATGGATAATGTGGCGGGCAACCCGGATATCGACCTGCTGGTGATCAGCGCGCCGGGGCGGGTCTGGATCTGCCGCCGCTTGCTGATCCTGGCCGTGCGCGGCATCCGGCTGTTCGGCGACGAGATCTGCCCCAACTTCATTTTGGCCGCCGACAGCCTGGCCCTGCCGCAGCAGGATCTGTTCATCGCCCACGAACTGGCCCAGATGCGCCCCGTGGGCGGGCACGCCATCTACGCCGAGATGCTGGCGACCAACGGCTGGCTGGGTCGCTACCTACCCAACGCGCGCCCCTGGCCGGACGTGGACGGTGCGCCGGAACGACCCCACCCGCTGCAACACGCCGCTGAGCGCGTGCTGGGCGCGCGCCTGCTGGAGCGCTGGGAGCGCTGGGAACTGGAGCGCCTGCGCCGCAAACTCGGGGCGGACCCGACCGGCCAGGGCGAGGTCGCCTGCACGCCCAGCCAGTGCAAAGGCCACACCGGCCACTATCGCCGCCACGTCCTGCGCCGCTATGATGAGCGCCGCGCCGCGCTGGGCTGCTAGGCTCCGGCGGGGTCAGGGCACCGGCTACTCCACGCGCTGCACGCGCCCGGAGGCGGCGCGGCGCAGCCGGTCACGCACGGTGAGGCCCAACCCGTTGGGCGCGGGGGCGCGGGTGATGATGAGATCGACCCCGGCATAATCGAGGTCGCGTAAGGCGGCGAAGAGGCGGCGCGCCTGGCCCGGCAGATCGGCGCCCGGCCCCAGCGCCAGCGGCACCAGGTCGGCACCGGGCAGGAGCACCGCCAGGGCCGCCAGATCCTCATCGGTCAGCAACAGACCCACCCGGCGCCCGGCAGAGCGCGCCGCCTGCACAGCAGCGGCCAGCGCGGTGCGCACCCGCGCCGTATCCTCCCCGTCCAGCACCAGCACCTCGGCGCGCGGCGAATAGTGCTTCACCATGGTGCCGGGCGACCGGCGCGCGGCAGCCGGGTCCGTGGGGCCGGCGGGACCGGGCGCGGCCAGGTCCGGCAGCACCGCGCGCAGGGCTTCCACGGTCAGCGCCCCTGGGCGCAGCACACGCGGCTGATCTCCCGCCAGGTCGAGCACGGTCGATTCGACGCCGTGGACAGTCGGCCCCGCGTCGAGGATCATGGCGATGCGCCCGCCCAGGTCCGCGGCCACGTCGGCGGCGCGGGTCGGGCTGGGCCGGGTAAATAGGTTCGCGCTGGGCGCCGCGATAGGCGTGCCCGCAGCCCGGATCAGCGCCAGGGCCACCGGGTGGGCGGGCATGCGCACGCCCACCGTCGCCAGCCCCGCCGTCACGTTCGACGGCACGGCGGAACTGTGCGGCAGCACCAGTGTGAGCGGCCCCGGCCAGAACCGCGCTGCCAGCGCCCGCGCGATGGCCGGCAGCGCCGTCACCAGGCCGGCGACCGCATCCAGATCGGCGACATGCACGATCAGCGGGTCGTCGGCGGGGCGGCCCTTCGCGGCAAAGATCCCTGCCACCGCCGCCGCATCGAGGGCGTTCGCGCCGAGGCCATACACCGTTTCGGTCGGGAAGGCCACCAGTTGGCCCGCCCGGATACAGGCGCCGGCCCGCGCCAGGTCGCCCGGATCGGGGTGCTGCGGATCGACCGCGACGATCTCGGTGACGCCGCTCATAGGCCGCAGAGGGCCACCGGCAGCACCCCGGCAAACGGATGGGCCAGGTGGGCCAGCCTGCCGGCGGCGCGCGCCGCCGTGCGGGCCAACCGCCGCACCGCCTTCCGCCCCATTCCCACCTGGTCGCGGGCAAACGACTGCACTGCCGTCGCAGAATCGACCTCGGCCCCCTGCTGGAGACTCAGGTAGTAGCGGTGCTCCACGATCCAGAGATAGAGATCCCCTTCCGTCCGGTGCGGAAAGAGGTCCATGACCCCGTAGCTGCGGATAACCGCCACCAGCGGGCGGTACACCGTGTCATACCAGCTCAGCACGGCTTCGTCCCACGCGAATGGCCGCCCGTAGGTCACGCCGAGGAACCAGCGGTGCGCGGAGATGTGTTCGCGCAGCAGATCGTAGCGGCCCAGCGCGGTAAACTCGATGGCGCAGCCGGGACGCAGTTTGTCCAGGCGGGTGCTTTCCAGGAACCGGGCGTACTCGGCCAGCCGCAACAGATCGCGCGGATCGGTATCGGCGGCCAGCGGCACCAGCGTTTGGCACTCGATGACGTCGGCATCGATATACTCCATACCGCGCCGCCGCGCCACCGATACCCGATGGTTGCCGTCTTTGACGAAGTAGACCTCGCCCACCTGGTAGACCTCGATGGCCGGCAAGGAAATATCGGCCAGCCCGGCGCGGTCGACACTCTCCCAGCGGGCGCGGGTAAATGCCTGCTTGGGCAGGAAGTTGCGGTCAAAGTCGTGGTAGCGATCCACGCTGCCGCGCACCGCGGCCAGCGGGATAGTCCGCACGCCGCGATATACCTGGCCCTGGATCGGCAGTTCCCGTTCCACCTCAGTGTAGGAGATCAGCCAGTTGGGCCGGCGGCGCATGAGCGCGGCCAGGTCGGACAGGAAAGCTCGCCGCCGGGCGCGGTCAAAGTCCACGCGCGCTTCATGGGCAATGCGCGCGGACGAGGATGTCGTTATCATAGGTACGTACTCCAGGAGCGCGTTCCACACAAATAGGCGGCACAACGGTGGACCGGCCAGAGCGACGGGGGGAGAGGCGCGATACGCGACGACCGGACTGGCCGGCGGCGCGCAAGATCATCAGTTTAACGATGATTAGATAGCGATTCAGCAACGATAGTTTCTTAGCATCCCGGTTAACTTCGAGCGGTAAGAACCGCCGGTACAAAGCAGGAAATTACGAACCCGCGGCACGCGCCGGGGCCGGCATCCTTATAGCATGATGCATACCAATGGACCAGACCAAATCGGCCTTATTTTCATGCCCGTTAGTATAACGTACAAATGTTACCGGCGGATTAACAAACCGGGCAGCGGGGCAAAAGAGGCGCCCCGCTCGCTGAGCGAGCGGGGTGCCTAGCGCAGGGACGATCCGCGTTTAGGGAGTGGTCCGGTAGGCGCTGTCGATCATTTTGGCAAGCTGGCCGCGGGTGATGTTGTTGGCCGGGCGGAAGTATCCGCCGGGGCAAGGCTCGCCGTTGCCGCCGCAGGTGTAGCCGCTGATGATGTTGTGGTTATAGGCGGTCTCGATAAAGCTGTAGAAGGTATTCGAGGCCGGGACATCCAGGAAGTGCGGGGCGCCGGCCAGATTCGCCGGCCACCCCCGCGCGTTGACCAGCATCTTGGCGAATTGCCCGCGGGTCACGTTGTTGTTCGGGCGGAAGTAGACTCCGGGGCATGGCTCGCCCGGCGCCCCGCAGGTGTAGCCGCTCATCACGCCGTGGGCGTAGGCGGTTTCGATCACCGTGTAGAACGGCTGCGAGGCAGGCACATCGCGGAAGTGCGGCCCGCCCGCCGTGGTGGTCGTCCAGCCCTGGGCCAGCACAATCATCTTGCTGACCTGGCCGCGGGTGGCGGCGTTGAGCGGGCGGAAGCTGAAGGTGCCGTCGCCGTTGGCATAGCCGGAGACGATCCCGGCGCCGGCAACCCAGTTGATCTGGTCATAGAACAGCGCCCCCGGCGGCACGTCGGTGAAGCGCTGGCCCGGCGCCAGGGTCGGCGTCGGCTGCGGAGTGGGCGAGGGCTGCGGCGTGGCCGTCGGGATCGCCCCCTGGCAGAAGGGGAACTTGAAGGACGCGATGCGCGTTTTCCACGGCGCCGTGCCGGTCGCCTGGATGTATTCCTGCGTGTACCAGAAGGTGCAATCGTCGACCGGATCGACGCTCATCATCGAGTAGTCGCCCCAGCGCGAGCCGGTGCCGGTTTGCGCGCCGGTGCCTTCGATGATGCTGGTTTCGCCCTGAGTCATCAGCCCCGGCGGGTCGCTCGCCACGCGCCCGGTGTAGCGAATGCTGGGGTACATGCCGGGGCCGGTCACGCTGTAGCCCAGGGCCATGTTGCCGTCGCCGTCCATGGCAACGCTGCCCATCCAGCGGCTGTTACCGTCCGGGGCGTAGGTGCCCTGCTGATAGAGGGCCGGGGCCGTGGCGGGATTACGGATCTCATACCAGCGCACACCCGCCTGCTGGGCGGTGACGGCCACCGTGTGGTTCAACACCATGGTCTGGTAGCTGCCGAAGTTGCGATAGGCCAGGCGGAACATCAGCCGGTCGCCCAGGCCGTCGAGCTTGATGGCCGTGCCCGCCTGCGGCAAACAGTGCGATGTCGTGGGGCACAGATAGTTATAGGGCGCGGTGGGCAGATTGGCGGTGTTGACCAGGCTCGACGCCGCCGGGTTGGCCCAGTCCACATGGAAGTTGTACAACTTGAGCACATTGGCCGAGTTGCTCATCATGGCAAAGACGTTCGGCGCGCCGGGTGGCGGCAGCGTCGGGCCGTCCAGATCGGACGGCATCAGGGCGTCGTCATTGGCCGAGAGCGCGAAGTACTGGAAGCTGGCCGGCTGGCCGCTCAGCATCTTGGCCCGGTCGAAGACCACCGCCCAGGCCCCCGAGAAGCCGTAACTGCTGCTCTGGCTGTCGAACGTGTTGAACGAGGCATAGTAGCCGTCGGGCCAGACCCCGAACTTCGGATAATCGTTGAAGTAGCGGTTGCTCATCAAGAAGGCATAGCGATACCAGGCGCCTAGCGGGTCGGACGTTTGCGACACGGCCACGCACTCGTAGAAGGGGGCCACCGGATTACCGGCGCTGACGTTGAACGCGAACTGGCTCATCACCCAGCGCCCGGCGATGCCGTCATAGACGACAATCGGATCGCCCTGGTTGGTCGTCTCGCAGACGCCGCCCAGCCCGCTCCACAGCGCGTTGCCCGGCGTGGGACCATAGAGCGACACGCCGGCCTTGTTGAAGACCTGGAAGTGGGTGTTGACCCATTGCACATAATGATTGGGGCCGACATCGCCCACGGTATCGGGCGGGTAGACACGATCCAGATTGGCGACGCCCTCCCAGTTGGTGAGCGG
>JAICKM010000805.1 GCA_025927935.1 Chloroflexia bacterium
TCGCCCCGCCGGTCAAAGTGGCCGATGCCCACCGCATCCCCTCGCCCCTGCCCACCAGCAAGTTCCGCACGTTCATCCTGCCCTCCCTGGCCGCCAACCCGCTGGACGGCACCCTGGTCGCCACCTGGAACGACTACACGACCAACGCCGATATCCTGCTGGCGACCTCGCGCGACGGCAACCAGACGTGGAGCGCGCCGGTGCGCGTCAACCAGGACAACGGCACGGCGGACCAGTTCTTCCCATCCGCCGTGTTCGGACCGGACGGCGTGCTGCACGTGGCCTGGCTGGACCGCCGCGACGACCCGCAGAATCTGACCTTTTCTTGCTATTACACCCAATCGACCGACGACGGCGCGACCTTCGCCCCCAACGTCCGCATCAGCGACGCCCAGAGCGACCCCAGCGTCGGCTTCGGCGGCACGCTGATCGGCGACTACATCCAGGTAGACGCGGTGGCCGGGCGGGCCTGGGTGGCCTGGGTGGACATGCGCACCGGCGACCAGAACATCTACGGCGCGAGCATCAGCGGCAGTCTGGGGCCAGGCACGCCGCCAGGCACGCCCGCCGCGACGCCCACGCCCGGCGGCACCCCGGCCACGCCTACCCCGGTGCCGGGCCTGAACTTCGTGGACCCGGCCTTCGCGCGGGTCTGGGAGCGCAGCGACCGGCCGGTGGCCGCCCACGCCGCCGCCCGCCCCTGGATGTGGGGGCCGGCGCCCTTCGCCGCGGGCAACGAAGCCTACCTGCAAGGCCCGAACGGCCACCGGCTGGTCCAGTATTTCGACAAAAGCCGCATGGAGATCAATAACCCCGACGCCGACCCGACCCAGAAGTGGTATGTCACCAACGGCCTGCTGGTGGTCGAGATGATGACCGGGCGCGTCCAGGTGGGCGATGCGGAGTACGATACGCGGACCTACGCGCCCAACGCCGAGCCGGTCGCCGGCGACCCCGACAGCCCGGACGCGCCCACCTACGCCTCGCTGGCCCGCGTGGCCTCGCTGAACGGCGAGAACCGCGCGGACGACCGCACCGGGCAGGTGATCAGCGCGACGATTGACGCCGCGGGTACCGTGACCGCCGCCACGCCGCCTATCGCCGGGGCGGCGCAGGTCGTGAACGCGCGCTACGAGCCGAAGGTGGGACACAACATCCCCAACGTCTTCGTCGATTTTATGAGCCAACAGGGGCCGATCTACGTGAACGGCCAGGTGGTGCAGGGGCCGGTGGTCGATCCGCTGTTCGACCTGGGCTATCCGATCACCGAAGCCTACTGGGCGCGGCTGCGCATCGCCGGGCAGGACCACTGGGCGCTGATCCAGGCGTACCAGCGCCGCGTGCTGACCTACGTCCCTGACAACGCCCCGCCCTGGCAGGTGGAGATGGGCAACGTGGGCCGCCACTACTACGACTGGCGCTACGGCCCCAACTCGCCCTACGCCGAGGAGCGCGGCGACATGAACGACGGCGAATAGCCGCGCCGCAACCGTCTGATCCGGAAAAACGTCGCCCGCGCAACGTTGCTTTCACGTTGCGCGGGCGGCGCTCTCTATTGCGCGGCGTAGGGGCCGGTTTCAAACCGGCCCAACCCACGGCTTGTCACTCTGAGGGCAATGAAGAGTCTGGTCGCGTGCGGGGACAAGACGCGATGCCTCACTCCGCTCAGCAGGACAAATACGACTGGAAGTCCAATAAGCCAAACGCGGCTACCGGGCGGGAGCTGATCCGCTGCGATCCAGCCAGGCGCGGATCTCATCGCCGTGTTCCTGGTAGTGCTCGTAGGAGTTGGCGGCGATGGGACCGACGATGTTACCGCCCTTAGCCCAGGTGAAGCGCCCCGGCGCGACAATGTCCGGCTCCGATAGGCTTTCGACCAGGACCAGGAAAGCCGCATACGAGCGCTGTGCTTCCGCCTGCACCTCAGCGCGTGAGCGGTCGCGGTTGGCCGCGTAGATCTGCGCGTTAAGGCGGTCCAGATCGTCCCAGGTCAGGCCCGGCGCGGGCACGGCCGGGTTCTCGCCGCGCACCCCGGCGGCGATCCAGCCCAGGGCCAGGCTCTCCCAGGCGGCGATATGCGCCAGCAGATCTTTGATCGACCAGCCGTTGCCCATGGCGGGCGCGGTCCATTGCGCCGCGTCCAGGCCGGCGATAAGCGTGGCCAGGCCGGCCCGCTCCTGCCGGATCAGCGCGAGCAGGGTGTCCTTATCCGAGGGGCGATCCATCTGCATCCTCCTTACTGCGAGTGCCGGAAGCTAAACTGAGGAGCGCAGGCGGCGCCGGGCGGCGGCCAATTGGTCGAGGAACACCTGCGCGCCGTCCTGCCAGCGATAGGTCCGGGCGATGTACGCGGCGGCGGCCTCGCCCAGGCAACGGCGCAGATCGGCATCACCAGCCAGCCGCACCATGCCCGCTGCGACCGCTTCCGGGGTGCTCGCGACCAGCAGGCCCGTTTCGCCGTCGCGCACGGTGGCCGTGGGGCCGCCCTCGGCCACGGCGACGACCGGCAGGCCGAGGGCGGCGGCCTCGATCACCGAGAGGCCGAAGCTTTCCAGCAGGCCCGTGTGGACATAGATGTCGGCGGCGCGGTAGTAGGCGGGCAGATCGGCTTCCGGTACGAACCCGGCGAAATGCACCAGCCCTTGCAAGCCTAGTTCGCCGGCCAGCGCTTCGAGCGCCGCGCGCTCCGGTCCCAGGCCCACGATCACCCCGCCCACATCGTGGCCGGCCTGGCGGGCCAGAGCCAGGGCGCGCAGGAACATATCGACTCGTTTGCGCGGGTGCAGGTGATTGACCGTGATCGCCAGGGGGCGGGCGCCCAGAGCGATGCGGGCGCGGGCTGCGGCGACCTGCTCCGCCGGGGGCGGCACGAAGTCCACGCCGTGCGGCAAGACCACCGCCGGGCGCCCGTAGGCGCGCGCCAGCAGTTCGGCTCCGAACGGGCTGTTGCCGAGCAGTTCGTCGGCGGCGGCGACCATGCGCCGGTCGATACCCTTATAGACGCGCGCCAGCATCCGCAGCGCGAACCCCGCCGGGCCGAGCCGGCGGCTGATCGCCGCCGTGTCGCTGTAGATGACGCGCGGCGGCTCAAAACAGAAATAGAGGCA
>JAICKM010001060.1 GCA_025927935.1 Chloroflexia bacterium
CGTAGCCGCCGTCCCAATCCGCGCAGGCTCTTGGGGCGGGGCGGCAGAGGCGGGCGAGTTCGTCGCCGCGTGAATGATCGTATCGACCCCGGCCACCGCCGCGGCCAACCCCTGGCCGGTTGTCAGGTCGGCCTGCGCCCACTCCACGTCCGGTGTATGCAGCGGGCGCGCCTGGCGGCTCAGCACCCGCACGATATAGCCGCGCTTCACCAGTGCAGCGACCACGGCCCGGCCCAGGGTGCCCGTGCCGCCGGTAACAAGTACGCGTTGCATTGTAAACCTCCTGCGTTCGCGAAAGGATTAGATTTCGTTGTGCACAGGAGACGAGCCAGGCCCGCGCGGTGTGACAGGGATCACAAAGTTCGCGGCCCCAATTTGGGCACACAATTGCCGCCGTCTGGTGAGGGGTTGCGCGGGCCGGAGGTGGGGGAAACTGAGGCCAAAGGCTAGCGGTGCGGGTTGCGCAGGCGGGCAGTTGGGCCGGTTATGTTTGGGCGGGATCGTGCGCATTTTTACGGCGGCTACCGATATACTGCGTACTATCCAACGGTGGTGTCTCCACCTTCCAGTCAAGGGCGGATAGGGCTTGCTGCGCCAACTCGCGCACCTTCTGCCAAGCAGGATCGGTGCGCAGCGCATCATCAGTCCAGAGTTGACTGTTCTCCGCGCCGCTCATGTGCGAAAGCTGGCTGTCGATCTCCTGCAACAATCGCTGTTGGTCTTCCGTCAGCGCACCTGTAGCACGAGAGCTAACACATAGCCACCAGTTGTCGAAACCAAGCGCTAGCTCATCGGCTTTGCAGACAAAATCCGGGAACAAGGCCAACTGGGCCGTAGCGGGTAGTGCGAGAGCCTGGACGCTCTGCTGAAGTTGCTGCAAACACCAGGCAAGAGTTTCATCTTCTGTCATATGAGAATCCCCCGATTAGCGGCATCGAGTTTTCCTGCTTGCTGGGCCACATGAGCCAGCTTATCGGGGTTGACAATGAGGCGGACGCCGTGGATGCGGTCCTCGGCGATGTCGAAGGTCAGGACCAGGAAGAGCGTGTCGCCGTCCCAGCCCAGGAGGGCGGGGCCGCCGTTCACCTCGGCGAGGGCGACCCGCGCACCCGGCGGCGCCTTGCGCACCAGCCCCAGCAGGAAGCGAATGACGCGGTCCGGGCCGTAGACCGGGCGCGTGGCGGCGTGGACCTTGCCGCCGCCGTCGGACCAGGCCATCACGTCGTGGGCCAGGATGTCGGTGAGCGCGGCCACGTTGCCCTCATTGGCCGCCACCAGGAAGCGCTCGGTTAGGCGGCGTTGCACCTCCGGCGACGGCTCGAAGCGGGGGCGGTGCTCGGCCACACGGGCGCGGGCGCGGTGCAGGATCTGGCGGCAGGTGGCCGCGCTCTTGCCCACGATCCCGGCGATCTCGTCGTAGCCGTACTCGAACACATCGTGCAGCAGGAAGACGGCGCGCTCCTGTGGGGTCAGCGATTCCAGCAAGACCAGGAAGGCCAGCGAGACGGACTCGCGCTGCTCGACCGTCTCCAGCGGAGCCAGCGCACCGCCCGCGGTGATGACCGGCTCCGGCAGCCAGGGGCCGATGTATTGCTCCCGCCGCACCCGCGCCGACTTGAGATGATCCAGGCAGAGATTGGTGACAACGGTGGTCAGGAAGGACTTGAGCGCGCGGATCTCGCCGGGCGCCTGGGCATAGCGCAGGTAGGCGTCCTGCACGATGTCCTCAGCCTCCCCCGCGCTGCCCAGCATGCGGTAGGCGATAGAGAAGAGCAGCGGATAGTAGCTC
>JAICKM010001038.1 GCA_025927935.1 Chloroflexia bacterium
AAGAGCGGGAGGAGAGTAGCCGTAACAGTACTGGACATGAAGAAGGGATCTATACTGCTGCCAAGACGCTGGATAGTCGAACTGAATTGTGCCTAGCTGGCCCGGGGTGCTGCCGCGCTAATCGTGGGCGGTATGCTGCGGCGCCGGGCCACTACCCGCCGCCCGGTCAGCGCGGGCGCAGGCGCAGGCCCGTCAGGACCAGCAGCGCGCCGGGGGCGATCAGGGCCAGCAGGGCCACGTTGAGCAGCAGCAGGGCCGCCGCCAGGGCCTGTTGCGGCGTCTGCACCCGCGAGACGGTGTCCGCCGGGAGGCCGTGCAGGCTGAAGAAGAGGACGAGGTAGAGGCCGCCCAGCAGCCAGGCCACACCCAGGCCGACTAGGGCCACAGCGGCGAGCGGGTTGTGCGCCGGACGCGAGTTAACACACGAGGACATCGATTAGCTCCACAAGGGTACGGGTAATGTAGGGGCCGGTTTGAAACCGCCCGTCAAGGCGCGGGATCAGGCTGGGCGGCTCCAGGCGACGACCAGCGGGCCGACCCGCAAGATCGTCTGCATCCGGCGCGTGGTCCACGCGGGCGGCGGAGCCGGCGGGCGGAAGTGCCGGGCGGCGGCGTGCTGCTGTAATGTTTCGCGCATCTGGTATTCGAGACTGTATAGATTGCCGTTCACCTGTGACCTCCGGGGGGCGGGCGTCGAGGGCGCCGCCTAGCCGTCAATATAGCCGTGTTCGTAGCGCCAGCGGGCGAAGCGGAGCCGCCGGTCTTCGGCGCTCCATTCATGCACTTCGCGGCGGCGCACGCGCTCCCGCAGGGCCACCAGGCCCGCCCACTCTTGAGGGGTGAAGCCGTCCAGCCCGCGCGGGCGCGCCGCCGCCGGTGCCTCTTTGGATGCCCCTTTAGGGGCCGGCGAAGTCGCACGGGTGTCCGGACGCGGCTGCAAATCCGACATCGTGATGGATCCTCTCTGAATCGGTGGGATAGGTGGGAGCGTGTGTCCAGCCAACGCGCCGGAGGGTCCGTTGGCAAACCGGCGCGTTGGCGGCTACTGGTGCTATTAAAGCATAGATTCGCCCAAACTGATCCTTACAAAAAGCCGACAAAAAGCTGTCGTTTCGGTCACGGCGGATGGGTTTTGGGGGGATCGGCGCGCCGGGGCGTGCTATAATGCCGGACAGAGAGCGCGCGGCCCGCTCTGGTGCAGAAAGAGAGACATCCCGGTGCCCGGCCAACCTAACCCCCCTGGCCCCCTTCCCGCGGCGGGAAGGGGGGAATTCGCTTCCGCGCTCGAAAGTGACTCCCCTCCCCGCGGCGGTGGGGTCGGGGGAGAGGTTGGTCGGGCGCCCCCGCACGGGGAGGGCCAACAGATGAGCAGCGGGCCGATTCCGTCGCACCTGGCGACGAGCGAGCAGGAATACACGCGCCTGGGCATTGCGCCCGACCACATCGGGTCCTGGGAAGACGGGCTGCGTACGAGCGGCGGCAAGGGCACCTATGAGTGGTGGTACTTTGACGCCCACCTGCACGACGCCTCCAAGGTGGTGATCGTCTTTTACACCAAGCCCCTGATCGATGTCGATAAGCCGCTGAAACCCTATGTGGCCTTCACGCTGGACCGGCCCGACGGCACGCATATCGAGCAGATGTACCACGCGGCGCCGGATGCCTTCGCCGCATCTAAAGAGGGCTGCGACGTGCGCATTGGGCCGAACGTCTTCGCGGGCGATCTCCATGCGTACCAGCTTCACCTGGAGATGGAGGGCGTGACGGCGGACCTGACGCTGACCGGCACGGTCCCGCCGTGGCGGCCCGCCACCGGGCACCTGCTGTTCGGGGCGCGCGACGAGCACTACTTTGCCTGGCTGCCTGCCGTGCCACAGGGCG
>JAICKM010000415.1 GCA_025927935.1 Chloroflexia bacterium
CGGGGTGGCTTCCGTCCTGATTGGCGCCATCACCTACATCGGCGCCAATCCCTTTATGCGCTGGCTGGGCCTCGACGCAGGCGCCGCGGAGCAGGGCACGACTTACCTCCAGATCACCGCGCTGGCGACGCCGTTGCTGGCCGGGATGTTCGTCGGCTCGGCGTCGCTGCGCGGCTCCGGCAACACGCGCACGCCCATGTTCGTCACCGGCTTCATCAACGCCGTCAACGCGCTGGCCGCCTGGTGGTTCATCTACGGCTTTGGCCCCATCCCGCCGCTGGGCGTAGCCGGGTCGGCCTGGGCCGCGAACCTGGCCCGCCTGGTCGGCTGTATCATTCTTGTGATCGTGTTGACCCGCCCCCGCCAGCAGGTCAGCATCGTGGGGCGCAAGGGCTGGCGCCCGGACCCTGCGCTGATCAAGCGCATCCTTAACATCGGCATCCCGACGGCCGTGGAGCAGTTCTTCTTCTCGCTGGGCGTGACCCTCTACGGGGTGATCGTCATCAGCCTGGGCACGCAGGTCTACGCGACACAGCGGGCCAGCATGATGGTCGTGCAGCTTTCGTTGATGCCCGGCTTCGGCTTTGCCGTGGCCGCGACCACGCTGGTGGCCCAGGGAATAGGGGCCGGGAAGATCCGCCACGCCGAGGCGAGCGCGCTGTTCGCCATGCGTAGTTGTATCCTGCAAATGTCGCTGGCCGGGTTAGGCTTCGCGGTGTTCGCCGACCCGCTGATGCGCATCTTCACGTCCGATGCGCAGGGGGTGGATCTGGGCACCCAGGTGCTGCGCATCATCGCCTTTAACCAGCCGTTCATGGCGATTGCCTCGGTGCTGGCCGGCGGCTTGCGCGGCGCGGGAGACACCCGCTTCCCCATGATCACCTCGGCGGTCGGCATCTGGCTGGTCCGCCTGCCCATCGGCTGGTTCCTGGGCATCGTGCTCGGCCTGGGCTTGCAGGGCATCTACATGGTCTACGTGGTGGACGCCGCGGCGCGCGCCTTGCTGGTCGGCTGGCGCTGGCGCCAGGGCAAGTGGAAGTCGCTGACGGTCTAACCGCGCCTGATCAAGACAAGCGAATGGCCCGCCACCCGGCGGGCCATTTCGTCTTTCGGAATCGGGGCGCCGGCGCGATGCGCCGCCGTCAGGACTGGTCGCGGTGGACCGGGATCGGCGTGTGCCCGCGGAAGCGCGCATCGCGCCGCCAGGTCAGGGCGCGGTCGTAGACATCTTCGATCCGCTTGACGGCCACATCCCAGGAGCGGTCGCGCACGGCCACTTCGCGCAGGCGGCAGCCCAGGGCCGCGCTGCCGTCCGGGTCGTGCAGGGTCGCCAGGATCTTCTGGGCCAGCGCGGGCGCGCTGCCACGCTTGGCGTAGATGCCCAGCGGCCCCAGGAACTCCCGGCTCACAGGGGTGTC
This sequence comes from Chloroflexia bacterium, assembly GCA_025927935.1. Next base: position 1,419 of record JAICKM010000415.1, read on the forward strand.
GAAGACAATCGTCGGCAGGCCCATCGCCATGTACAGGGGGATCTTGCCCGCGCCTTCGGTATCCGAGAGCTTGGGCGCCACCGCCACGTCGCCCATGCCCAGCCACTCCGGCGCGTCGGTATAGGGGATGCGGCCGGGGAAGACCACGCGGTGGCTGAGGCCCAGCGACTCGGCCAGATCCCGGTAGCTGTCTACACCCGGAAAGCCCATAATCACAAAGCGGGTCTCCGGCTCCTCCAGCAGCACCTGGCGCGCGGCCTGCAACAGCAAGTCTGTGCCCTGGTAGGGCGCCAGCAGCCCCAGGTAGACGACCACCGGCACGCCCGGCGGGATGCCCAGTTCGGCGCGGTGGGCGGCGCTGCGCGCCCGGTCGGCCGGGCTGGTGAAGGGGTGGAAGTTGGCCGTGTTCACCGCATCCACCACCGGGAAAACCCGGCTCTCCGGGTAGTGGAAATCGCGGCGCAGGATGCCCGCCGCATTCTCCGACGAGGTCAGGATGGCGTCGGCCAGGTAATTAATGCGGCTTTCCATCCAGTGCATGGGCCGGTAAAACGGTCCCTGCTTGCGCAAGAAATGATGATCGACCATCTCGCCGGTCAGGCTGCCCTGGTAATCGAACACCAGCGGCACATGCGCCAGTTGGCGAATGGGATAGCCGAGCAGAGCGCCTTCGTGCATGTGCGCGTGAACGAGGTCGGGATTAGTCGCGGCGGCGGCGCGCAACACCGTGAGGCCGAGCATGGCGTCGAAATAGATCTTGTGCCGCGAGGAGCCGACCTGCACGCCCCGCCGCCAGGGCACGTCGAGGCTGCGCCGGATCGCCACGTCGGGCACGCTATTGCCCGTATGATAGGTGCAGACGGTGATGTGATGGCCGCGGGCTTGCAAGCCGCGGATTTCTTCCAGGATGCGAATATGCCCGCCGTAGTCTGCGAAGAACGACGTCGGCGCGATCATTAAAATACGATAGGCCAAAAAGGGGCGACCTCCCCGTGTTTTAGGTCCTCAATCGGCATTGATTAGGAGCCAGGCGGCACAGCGCCCCAATTATAGTGCCGCCGGCGCGGGCTTGTCAAGCGTAACACGCGGCCCCAACAAGGTGTGATCAATTTGACAGGCCGGGGCCGATGGCTTATAATCTCCAGTGGTGCGCCCTCCGGGGCCGCCGGCTTTTTCTTGCTCGGAAGCCTTTAGCTGGAATCCCCCGGTTCATTCCCCAGGGACGCTGATCCGGATCGCTAACGGCGGTGGGTGGTCGTGGCACCGGACCTGTCAGGAATGCACGGCGCCAAACGTTCTCTTATATTAAAGACCACCGGCGAGGGTTGTCGCCAATACCTAACTATCGCGGTTGTGCATCTGAGAGGAGTCTGCTTTGCGTCGCAATAATGCTACATGGGTAGCACTGATTATCGTGATCGTGGCGATCACCGCAACGATCAACCTCTGGCCCGATGTGCTCAAGACGATCGGGATCAATAGGGATCTCGCGGTGCGCCTGGGCCTGGACTTGCAAGGGGGATCGCAGGTGGTGCTGCAAGCGCGGCCCGACCCGACGATCACCGATCAGTCGGTGCTGGCGAGTAATTTGCGCGCCGCCCGCGACGTGGTCGAGGAGCGCGCCGCCGGCAGCGGCGTGTCCGAGCCGCTCGTCCAGGTGCAGGGCAACAACCGCATCCTCGTCGAGTTGCCGGGCGTGAAGAACCCCGACGATGTGGTCAAGACGCTGCGTGAGACCGGCTACCTCGAATGGATCGACGCGGGCGCCAATCCCATCCCCGAAGGCTCTATCGTCACCACCGAGAAAGGCCCGCCCACCCCAGAGCAGATCCGCGCCTATCAGGTCTCGCAGGGTATTACGACGACCGAGACAGTGAGCGGCACCGCCGGGTTCCAGACCTACAACAACGGCCAGGTCTTCCCGGTCGTCGTCACGGGCGCCGAGATCGACGGCACCAAAGTCAGCGTCGGCATCAACTCGCAGAACGGCACGCCGCAGGTCTCCTTCCAACTGAAGGGCGACGGCCCCGCCAAACTTCAGGCGTATACCCAGAGCCATATCGGCCAGTATATGCCGATTGTCCTAGATAAAGTGGTGGTGGCGAGTCCGGTCATCCAGGGTGTGATCCCCGGCGGGCAGGGCCAGATCGACCACATGACCTCGTCGGACGCCCAGCGCCTGGCGATCCAGCTCCGCTATGGCGCGCTGCCCGTGGGCCTCGACGTAGTGGCGAACCGCACCGTCGGCCCCACGCTCGGCGCCGAAGGCGTGGAGAAGAGCCTCATCGCCGGCATCGTCGGCCTGGGCCTGGTCATGCTGTTCATGCTCCTCTACTATCACCTGCCCGGCCTGCTGGCCGACATCGCGCTGCTGATTTTCGCCTGCATCACGTTCGCCATCTTCCGCGCTATTCCGGTGACGCTGACGCTGGCTGGTATCGCCGGCTTCATCCTCTCTATAGGTATGGCCGTGGATGCTAACGTGCTCATCTTCGCGCGCCTCAAAGAAGAGCTACGCAGCGGCAAAACCGTGGCCGCCGCCGTGGAAGCCGGCTTCGATCACGCCTGGCCCTCCATCCGCGACTCCAATATGACCACCGTGATCATCACGCTCATCTTGTACTGGTTCGGCAACTTCTTCGGCGCGAGCGTGATCAAAGGCTTTGCCTTGACCCTGCTCATCTCGGTGCTGGTGTCGCTGTTCACGGCGATCACCGTGAGCCGTACCCTGTTGCGGCTGGTTGTCTCGACGCGCATGGCGCGCAACCCCTGGTGGTTCGGTGTGGAGCAGACAGCCCGCCCGACGCTGCCGCCCGAAGGGGGGACGCAGCCGGTCCGCTAACCGCGCCCCGCGGCGGGAACAGTTCCGGCTGCTCCCGCCGCCCCTGCACCTTTTGATTGCCCGCGGTGGCCTGCCACCGGTCTGCTAGTACAGGAGCTAACCGTCTCATGTTGGATCTCGTAAGCAAGCGTTATCTGTTCTTCTTGATTTCGCTGATCATCATCATCCCCGGCGTGATCTCGCTGTTCCTCTTCGGGCTGAAGCTCGGCATCGATTTCACCGGCGGCACCTACTGGGAAGTGGTGCCCCGCAGCGCCGATGTCAGTACCAACGAGGTGGCCCAGTTGCTCAAGGACAACGGGCAAAGCGATGTCGCCGTGCAAAACGCCACGCTGATCGTCGGCAATGTCACCACGCCCACGCTGGTGATGCGCATGCCGAATATTTCGCCGGATCAAAAGGACGCGCTCACCAAGGTGCTCGTGGATCACGGCATCATCTCCGGCACCGAGCATCTCGTCTCCGCGTCGAGCACCACGACCGCGACGACGACCGCGACCGTCACCGCCACCGCCACGACGACCGGGACCACGGCGCCCGCCGCCGGGACCACCACCGTCACCCGCATCACGCCGGGCGACGAAATTCAGTTCAACACCGTCGGCCCGACCATCGGTTCCGAAGTGGCGAGCCGCGCCATCCTCTCAGTGCTGGCTGCATCGCTGGGCATCCTGGCCTATCTCTGGTACGCTTTCCGCCGCGTGCCGAACGCGATCCGCTATGGCGTCTGTGCCGTCATTGCGCTGCTGCATGACGTGCTCGTCGTCGTCGGCATCTTCTCGATCCTGGGCGAACTGTTCGGCATCGAGATCGACGCTCTGTTTATCACCGCTATGTTGACGGTCATCGGCTTCTCGGTCCACGATACCATTGTGGTGTTCGACCGCATCCGCGAGAACCTGCTCAAGCGGCGCTTTGACTCCTTTGAGAAGATCGTGAACTACAGCCTGGTGCAGACTCTCACCCGGTCGATCAACACCTCACTGACGGTCATCTTCACGCTCTCGGCGCTGTTCCTGTTCGGTGGGGTGTCCATCCGCGACTTCGTCCTGGCCCTGCTGATCGGCATCGTCTCCGGCACCTACTCCTCGATTTTCAACGCCAGCATGATGCTGGTGGTCTGGGAGAACAAGGAGTGGCGCAACTGGTTCGGGCGCGGCAAGGCCGCCGACACCGCCCAGGCGCGCACCGCGTAATCGCGCCACGCACATAACATGACGGGCCACCCGGAAACGTCCGGGTGGCCCGTTGCTTTATCTGGTCGTTCGCCGCGGCGATTGTGCGGGTAGGGGCCGGTTTGAAACCGGCCTGCCGCGCATCACCACTAGGTCCGCGGCCCGGTTGCCGCTGTAGGGGCCGGTTTCAAACCGGCCTGCGGCTCATGATAATCTTAATCCAGATGGCGGATGCCGGGGTGGGCCAGGCCCACCAGCACCAGTAGGCACGTCAGCGCCCCGCCGCCGATGAAGACCAGCGCGGGACCGAGCAGGTCGGTGGCCCACCCGGCGAGGCCGTAGCCAATCGGCACCAGGGCGAACGAGCCGAGCATATCGATGCTTGCCACGCGGCCCAGCAGGTCGCGTGGCACCAGTTCTTGCAGCGTATTGGTCCAGATTAGTCCGAAAACCGTGATCGCCGCGCCGTTGAGCAGGATAACCACGGCGATGACCGGCAGGGGCAGCGGCAGGCCCAGCATGAGCGTGGTCAGGCTGCCCGCCAGCAGGCCGAGATAGGCCAACAGGCCGCGCCGCCGGAGCTTGGTCGCCCGGCCCAACCAGACTGCGCTCAGCACGGCCCCCGCCGAGGTCATGGAGTAGAGCAGGCCCAGCACCCCCACGTCGGCATGCAGGCTGTCTTTCACCAAGAAGGGCAGGGCGACGGCGAACGGCCCGCCCTGGGTGATATTGAACAGGGCGGCGAGCGCAATCGTGATCCAGAGCCACGGCGAGGCCAGCACGGCGCGGATGCCCGCGCGCAAGTCGCGCAGCATATGGCGCGCGCCCTGCCCGGTCGGGCGCGGCGCCTGGGCCAGGCCGATCAGCGGGATGAGGCAGGCCGCCGAGAGGAAGAACGACAGGCTATCGATGGCAAATGCC
>JAICKM010000505.1 GCA_025927935.1 Chloroflexia bacterium
ACCACCAGCAACATCTGAACGGCTCCTTTCGCCCGGCGCCGGGCTACCCTGTGAACTCGTGTCTATGTTGCTATTCTAGCATGTTGTTCAATCTTTGTCAAGTCTTATGTTCAAGCAGTTACTGGCGCATGTCCAGCACCTGGGCGTCGGTGTAGTCGCTGACAAACATGTGCCCTGGCGCGTGGGTGATCATGAAGGGCACGCGGGCGGCCACGGCCACGGCTTGCGGCGTGACCCCGCAGGCCCAGAACACCGGCTCCTCCCCCGGATAGATGGGCACCGGGTCGCCATAGTCGGGGTGCGCCAGGTCGGAAATGCCGATAGCGGCGGGGTCGCCCACATGAACCGGCGCGCCGTGCATGCGCGGGTAGCGGGCCGTGATCTCCGTGGCCTGGGCCACCTGGTCGGGCGGCAGCGGGCGCATGCTCACCACCAGCGGCCCGGCGAAGCGCCCCGCCGGGGTGCAAGGCTGGTTCGTGCGATACATCGGCACATTGGAGCAGAGTTCGATGTGGCGCACCGGCACGCCCGCTTCAAGCAGGGCGCTCTCGAAGGTAAAGCTACAGCCAATCAGGAAAGCCACCAGGTCATCGCGCCACAGGTCGCGGATATCGGTCCGCTCGTCCACCAGCACGCCGTCACGGTAGACGCGATAGCGCGGCAGATCGGTACGCAAGTCGGCATCCGGCGCCAGTTGGTGAGGTACCGGATCGCCAGGCGCGGTCATTTCGAGCAGCGGGCAGGGGCGCGGGTTCAGGTCGCAGAACTCGCGGAAAGCGGCGGCCTCGGCGGCGGGCAAGATGACCAGGTTAGCCTGCGCGTAGCCGGGCGCCTGGCCCGCGGTGGGGCCGGTGAACGCGCCGGCCCGGATGGCGGCCCGCAAGCCGGCGGCGTCGTAGGTCGCGGCCCGCGAAGAAGATGTTTGGAGAGTCATACGTCAGCGTCCCTTCTTGACGGACTGCGCAGGCACCTGCCGGTGAGCCGCGCCTACTGCACCGTCCAGGTAATGTACGTCGAGCGTGTCACGTCGTTGTTCACGAACACATCGGCGCGATAGATGCCGGGCGCCCAGGGCACGCTCTGCGAGAAGGCAAAGCCGACGTAGAAGCGGCCCGTGCGGCCGGGCGTATTGGTCTGGTCCTGGTTGAGCAGCGGCGTCTCGCCGTTGGGCGGGCCGTAGAGGCGGACGCGGATCGTGCGCGCCGCGCCGTCGCCGAATGTGGCCTGGACCGAAATATAGAACGTATCGTTGGCGCCGTAGACAGACACCGGGTCGCAGAGCGCGCCCGCATCAATGCGGCGGCAGAGGCCCGCGGTCACGCCGTTGATCGAGGTGATCGGAGTCAGGTTAGTGATCCCGGCGCCGCTGCCGCCGGGGTTGCTCGTCCCGCCGGTGCCTCCGCCGCCTACGGCCCCCGGCAAGGGCGGCAGCGTGGGCGTGACGCCGATCAGCCCGCCGATGGGCGTGGGCTGGGCGGCCGCCGTGGCGATGGCCCGCGCCGTCTCCGTGGCCTGCGCCCCGGTAAACGCGATGGGGGTGAAGAACACCGTGGTCGGCACGGGCAGATTCCCCGCCCCGCTGTTGCCGGCGCCGGCCCGCCCATGCACCATGCCCAACTGGAGCAGCAGCCCGATCAAGAGGAAGACAAGCAGCAAGGTGCCGGCGGCGCCGAGCATCGCCAGCCCGCTGGAGATAGGCGGGGTGGGCGGGCGGGCGGCATACGCCGGGTAGGGATCGACCACGACGGGCGCCCCGGCGGGCGCATTCGTGCTGACCAGCACATCACCGCAGCGCGGGCAGATCGTATCGTCGTCGTAGAACTTGCGCTGCTGCTGGTAGGAAAGACAATCCGGGTTTGGGCACTGTTTCATGTCCGGCTCCCTGCCGGCGCACGCCTTACGGCGGCGCCGCATATATCGGGTATAATGAAACGGAAGTCTACGTCACTGAAAGGTAGCCCATGCGAGCCGACCTCCTCCGTTTCGGATACACGGATAGTATACACCTGCTGCCCCTCGTACACCCCCTGCTGGCCGGGTGGGTCTATCCCACCGGGCTGAAACTAGAGTTGGTGCCTCTGGCCCCACCCGCGTTAGAGCAGGCCCTGGGCCAGGGCGACATCGACGGCGGGCTGATCGGCCCGCTCACCTATGCGCGCCTGCGCGGCGGCCTCGACGCCATGCCGGGCATCGGCCTGGCGAGCACCGGCCCCAATAGCCTGGCCGTGCTGCAAAGCCGCACCCGGCCCGACCAACTCGACGGTCAGACCATCGCCGTCACGCCGTCCGCGCAGGATACGACGGCAGCGGCGTTGTTACAGGTGCTGGCCGATCCGTTTTTCGGCGTGAACCTGGCGCTGGCCCCCGAATCCGCCGGCACACCGGGTGACGAAACGCCCGCGCCGCGCTTGCTGAGCGGCGATGCAGCGGTGCAGGCCCGGCTGCCCTGGCTGCTCTACGAAGCCCGCTTCAGCCCCAGCACCCTGGCCGCCGAGGAACGCGCCCTGGCGAAAGGCCGGCCCCTACCCACTCCCAGCAGCCCGGCTCCCGCTCCCGACCCCACCGCCGCCGGCTATGCCGAAGACCTGGGCGCCGCCTGGTGGGTCTTCAGCGGCACGCCGATGGTCTGGGCGCTGGGCGTGCTCCGCAGCGAGTGGTTGCAGCAGCCCGAAGCCGTGGTCGCCGTGGTACGCGCCTTCCAGCAGAGCCGGGTGGCCGCCCGCGAACAGGCCGCCACGGTGCTGGCGGCGGCTGCCGCCCAGGCCCGCGTGCCTGAACCGGCGGTGCAGGCCCTGTTCGACCGGCAGACCGTCGAGATCGGGGCGGCGGAGCAAGGCGGCCTGGCTGCTTTCTACCGCTACACGGGCAAACTGCGCCTGACCTGAGCGCCGCCCCCGCGCGCCCCGGCTACTCCTCCTCGCGCGGAGGCGGCGGGGCGCCCGCGTCGATGGCGCGCTCACCGCTCGTGTAAAGCCGCCCGCCCAGGTGGTGCAACAGGCGCCCGATCTCCTGCTCCGGCAGCCAGTGCTCGGCGAAAGCCGTCTCTTCGGCCCAGGCGGCCAGCACCTCGGCCACAAATAGCGTGTGATCGCCCTGTTCGCTGGCGCCCACCACCCCGCATTCGAGATGGGCCACGCACTCTTCGATCCAGGGCGACTCGACCTGGCGGGCCGAGACAGCGTGCAGCCCGGTTTCCGCGAACTTATCATGATCCGCGCCCGATACGCTGCCGCAATGCTGCACCTCGCGCAGCAAACCCGCATGGGGCACATTGATCGTGAACTCGTCGTTGCGGCTGATCAGTTCATGCAAATGGCGCACCGGCTCGACGGCGATCACCACGAGCGGCGGATCGCCGCTCAGCGGCATGGCCCAGGCCACGGTGCTGATGTCGGCGTGGCCCTTCACGGACGCAGTGACCAGCACGACCGGCCCTGGTCCCAGCACGCGGTGGATGAGATGGCGCGGCACCGGTCTTTTCATGAATCCCGCCTCCTGCGGCGCTTCCCCGTTATCGTTGTCATCGCAAATTGTAGCAGGAAGCGCGCCATTATTATGTTAAGCCAATTATATGACGGATCAGCAGGTTCCGCAAGGGGGCGGGCCGCATCAGATCGGGGCAATCGCAGGGCGGGCGCGGGGGCGCAAGGCAAGCCCGCGCCCAGCCAACGGGGCGGGAGATAGGCGGCTAATGAGCCGCGAGCCAGTTGAGGACGAAGTCGGCCAGCCACTGGCGGCGCTTATTGTAGATCTGCTGATCCACATCGGCCACCAGGTGGAGTTCGGCGTTGGGGATGGCCTGGGCCAGCGCGTGGCTCATCGCGGGCGTATTGAGCGTGTCGCCGGCCCCGTTGATGATGAGGACCGGGCAGGTGATGCGGCCCGCCTCGGCCATGCTGATGTTGCCTCCTTCGGCAATCATGCCGCGGACGGCGCCGGCCCAACCGCGCCAGATCGTCCGCACGCCGTCCAGGCCGTATTCGCGGATCGCTTCCGCACGCAGACTCGTGTCGCCGGAGTCGGGTTGCGTATCCCAGGTGTCGAGGGTGGGTAACACGTCGAGCAAGCTCTTATGCAACGCGCCCGTCACGCTCACGGCTACGACGGCGCGCACCAGCGCGGGGTGGCGGATCGCCAGCAACAGCGCCACCTCCGCGCCGTCGGCCACGCCCATGACCACGGCCTGGCCGATCCCCAGATGCTCCAGCAAGGCCGCCATGTCGGCCGTATCGCGCTCATAAAAGTCGGGCGTAAAGGTGCGCGGCCCCGGCCCTGACCGGCCATAGCCGCGCAAGTCGGGCGCAATCACCCGGTACTGGCGGGCAAAGGTCTGCATCAGATGGGCGTGGCTGCGGCCGGTTTCGAGCAACCCATGGAGCAACAGCAGCGGCACGCCCGCGCCTGCTTCTTCATAATAGATTTCCGCACCATTGACCTGGACCTGCGGCATAACACCCTCCTCCTCTCGCCTTCTCTACCGCGCTATCCTACCACAAGGTGATACGTCTCGCAATAGGAAAGGTGAACGAGTCCGCACCTCATGATAAAACGGTGAACCGGAGATCGGTCGCAAGCTGTAGTTTTCTTGTTGTACTTTGGATGTATAATGAGGATAGGGTCCGTTACCCGATACCAGGAGACCACGCATGCGGTGTCCATTTTGCGGAGCAGCCAATCGAGCGGACGTTACCTTTTGCCACGCCTGTGGTGAATCGCTGGATCCTGAGATCGCGCCCGCCGTTCCGATGACTCCCCCCCCAGAACCCCGCCGCTGGCGCCGGTTGCCCTGGGAACTGCTGCTGGGCGTCAGCCTGCTGCTGATCATCGGCGCCGTCGCCGTGGTCGGAGGCTGGCAGGAGACGATCCGCACCGAGCAAGCGCGGCACTACCGCGCGGGCCAGCAAGCCCTGACCGCCGGGCAGCTCGACGCAGCCCTGCCCGCCTTCCAGCGCGCCGGTTCCTACCGGGACGCCGCGGGGCTGAGCGCCCGCCTGGCACCCCAGGTCGCCCAACTGGAGGCGTCCTATCGTGCGGGCGTGGCGGCAGCCGCAGCGGGCGCCTGGTGGGACGCTTCGCGGAGCCTGAGTGCCGCCGGCGACATCCAGATCTCGTACCGCGATGTGCTGACCCGACTACAGGAGGCGCGCAACCACGCCGGCCCCGTCTTCTACCGCATGGCCGCCGACAACGGCGAAGTGTCCCTCTGGTGGGCCAACGCCGACGGTACCGCCCCCCGCCGCCTGCCTTTCAGCACCCCTACCTCTGAACTGCTCGCCGTCTCGCCCGACAATCACTGGGCAGTCTACAGCCATGGCCCCGCCGCCGAGGCGGGTGACGATTCGCAAGGCCCCTTCCTGCTCGACTTGCAGCGGGTGAG
>JAICKM010000841.1 GCA_025927935.1 Chloroflexia bacterium
CTACCTGGGAGTGCGCACCTTCCTGGCGGCGCCGGCCACCGAGGCGGCGCGGGCGGGCGGGGGTGGCCTGGCGGGCGCCTATGTGTCCACATTTTTCCTGACCATCACCAACCCGCTGACCATCCTGTCGTTCGCCGCCATCTTCGCCGGGCTGGGGCTGGGCGCGACCGGGGCGGACGCGGGCGCGGCGCTGGGTCTGGTGCTGGGCGTGTTCCTGGGGTCGGCGCTCTGGTGGCTGCTGCTGAGCGGGGTGGTCAGCCTGCTGCGGGCGCGCTTCGACCTGCGGGCCCTGCGCTGGGTCAACCGCGGATCGGGGCTGCTTATCCTCGGCTTCGGGGTGCTGAGCCTGGTCAGTGTGGTGGGGTAGGCGACGGGCCTAACCCCCCTGCCCCCCTTCCCGGCGCGGGAAGGGGGAAAGACGGTGCCGCGCCGCGGCGGGGAGCGGGCGGGGCAGCCGGCCAACCTACCCCCCTGGCCCCCTTCCCGCGTCGGGAAGGGGGAAAGACGGTGCCGCCTCTTCCCGTGCCGTCACTCATCGTACTTAGCACTCAGCACTCAGCACTCAGCACTCGTCGGGCCGGGGGGTTCCTCCGGGATGGGTTCGGGCGGGTCCAGGCCGAGGCTGCCGAAGCCGGTCTCGCCGTAGCCGCCGGTGACGCCGGGATCGGTGTCGCTGCCCATGCCGCCGGTTTCGACGGGGCGGGGAGCGGTGGTGCCCGCCGCGGCGCGGGCGGCGTCGCTCAGGCTGCGCCAGACAGCTTCCTCGCTCATCTCCTGGTCCTGCGCGATCTCGTAGACGGTTTGCCCGGCCAGGGCGGCGCGCACGATGGCTCCGGCAGGGTCGGGCAGATCCGATCCGCCGCTGGGGTCCTGGCGCAGGGCCGCGATCAGCGGGGCCATGCGTTGCTCTTCGGCTTGGTCCATACGTACCTCCTTGGGGTCTTGCCGGGCGGGGGAGCAACCTTTGTGCCAGGCTGCGCCCCGCCACCCCGGCCCGGGCGCCTGCGTTGTATGAGCGGGACACCGGCGATCAAATGTGATGCGGCGCGACATTTGCTATAGCTGCTGCGACGTATCCGATCTGTCAGATCATGCCGCCGATCTACAAGGACACCTGGATGAAACGCCTGGATCCCGCGCATTATCTGGAAGCGCCCGCGCTGGAGGTGGACCCGCGCAAACGCGCGATCTTCGACGCCATGTACCAGGAGGCCCTGGACCAGGGGCCGAACAGCATCATCGACTACCGGGCGGATTACCCCAAGCACGAGTTCTTGACGTATCTAGTCGAGCACAAAGACGTGTTGCTGCACGGCTCGAACAACGGCGGCATCACGCTGCTCAAGCCCAAGTGGCAGACCGACTACCTGGGCAAGCCGGTCAAGGCCATTTTTGCCACGCCCGACGGCATCTGGCCGATGTTCTTCGCGATTCTGGACCGCGAGGTCTATCACGGGTCGTTGCGTAACGGGTGCTTCCGGGTGCATGACACGGAGGGCGATCCGCACAAGTGCTACCATTTTTCGATCAACGCCGCCGCGCTGCCCCACGAGCCGTGGACCGACGGCACGATCTACGTGGTGCAGCGCGACTCGTTCCGGCGCGGACACGACCTGGCCGACCAGCCACTGGAGGAATGGACCAGCACGGAGCCGGTGCGCCCCCTGGCCCGGCTGGCGGTCTGCCCGGAGGATTTCCCGTTCTTGCGCCAGGTGGAGGGCCACGACGAAGCGACGCTGGCCCGCCTGGAGCGCGCGCCCGACGAGTTGTTCAAGGGCTTCCACGATCTGGCCGAGCTGGAGGATGGCTATGAACTGCGCTATGACGGCACGGCGCAATGGGACGCGCAACTGATGGAGTTCATCCGCCGCCAGCGCAAGCAGAGTCCCGGCCTGAGCTACGAACTGGTGTTTGAGCCGCAGGAAGGGCCGATCCGGCTGCGGCTGCGCGGGGCGCGCGGCGCCAAGCCGGAGATCCAGGACAAGATCAACAGCTTCCTCGACGCGCGCAACACCCCCGCCCCGGCGACCCCGCCCGACGACCGGCGGGCGTAGCCGGGCGGCTCCAGCCGCCGGCTACCGTTGCGCAGGCCGCCGGCCCGGCCTGTGTTGCCGATAGGTCTGATACCTGTTCATCACCGCACCGCGAAGGCGCGCAGAACGCGAAGACGATTTATATTCGTTCTATTCTTCGCGCCCTGCGCGCCTTCGCGGTGCAGTAACGGCGCTGATGAACGGATGCCGGAGAGGTAACTTGCGTTCGGCCAACGGGATCGGTATAATGGCCTCTGGAAACGTTTCCATCTAGTGAGGTGTTGCTGCATGACAACGATTCGAGACGTGGCGAAGGTGGCCGGGGTGGGCATCGGCACGGTGTCACGGGTGCTGAGCGGGCATCCCAACGTGGCCGAGGAGACGCGGCAGCGGGTCCAGGCGGCTATCGATCAACTGGAGTACCGGTCCAGCCCGGTGGCGCGGGCGTTGCGGCGGGGGCGGACGGGCGTGATCGAAGTGCTGGTGCCGCTGTTCACCCGCCACTTTTACGTCGAGGTGCTGCGCGGCATTGCCGAGGCGGCGACGAACCAGGGCTACACGCTGATGATCCGCACCATCGAAAGCCCGGCGGACCGGGACCGCGCGTTCGCGCTGTGTGGGGCACCCGGTAGCGCCGACGGCGTGCTGCTGGTGTCGCTGGCGCCGCCTGCTGCGCTGCTGCGCCGATTGGACGCCGCCGGGGTGCCGCTGGTGCTGGTGGACCGCACGGATGCGGACCGGCCCAGTATCGGGGTGGACCACTCCGCGGCCATGGCCGCCGCGTTGGAGCACCTGGTGGGGCTGGGGCACCAGCGCATCGCGCTCATCGACCGGCGCGAGGACCCTTTCGCGCACGAGGAACCGGGGGGCC
>JAICKM010000048.1 GCA_025927935.1 Chloroflexia bacterium
AACTCGTCTTCCTTGATCACCGTGTGCACGGCCACCCACTCCGAATCGTTGAGCGGCACGATGGTCGGCGATTTCAGCCCCGGCGTCAGCGTCTGGATGACGGGCAGGGCGGCGCGCGGCGCGTTCATCATCACATACTTGTACTGCCGTGCGTCCTGCGCCGACCGCAAGCGCACGACCAGGCGGTCGATATTCTGCCGTTTGCGCGGGTCGGCGAGGGCCTGCCTGTTGGCAACCAGCACCGCTTCCGATTCGAGGATGACCTGGACAGTGTGCAGATCATGGAGCAGCAGGGTGCTACCGGTCGCTGTCAGCTCCACGATGGCGTCGGCCAGGCCCAGGGCGGGAGCCACTTCGACCGAGCCGCTGAGGGTGACAATCTCGACCTGCACGCCCTGCTCGGCGAAAAACCGGGCCGCCGACCGTGGATAGGACGTGGCGATGCGCTTGCCTTGCAGGTCCGCCGCGCCGGTAATGGCGGAGTCTTTGTGGGCGGCCAGGACCAGCTTGCAGTAGCCGAAGCCCAGCGGCAAGATCTCGGCCACGTCCACGCCTTCTTCGTAGAGCAGGTTCTGCCCCACCACGCCCAGATCGACCGTGCCGCTGGCGACATATTCCGGGATGTCATCGTCCCGGCCATAGAGCAGCGACAGGGGGAAATTGCGACAGTCGGCGAAGAGGCGCTGCCCATAGCTCTCCACCGAGAGGCCCACGCTACGCAGCAGGCCCAGCGTGTCGTCCGTCAACCGCCCGCTGCGCTGCATCGCCAGCTTGAGCGTGCCGTCCGAAGTGGCCGGCGCGGCTGCCGGTTCGCGGGCGGCCAGCGCCGTCGGGAACTCCTTACCTTTGTGATAACTCAATCGTTTGCTCCTTCTGCCTGTGCCCCCGGCCGCGGGCATACAAAAAGGCCGCAGCGCGACGGCTGCGGCCTCTGGTGGGTGTTCTGGTTTTGGTGATGCGCTACGCAGATATTCGTGTCGAAACCAGACCACGCCAGCGCCGCCGCCCATGATGATGGGCGTGATAATGGCTATGGTGGCTGGTCGGGACAAAATCCACGATATATGCTCCTGCGAACTTAGCGCTTATTATAACACAACAACTCGCGCACCGCTAGTCCAATCGTTGATCGAATCCACCGCTACCGGCAGCACCCGCATCCTGCCGCTCCAGCCCGAGTTGCATCGCCAGGAAGCTCCAGATATCGGTCTGCTCGGCGATGCGCTTGCTCAGCGGCTTGCCCTGGCCGTGCCCGGCCTCCGTTTCGACGCGCAGCAGCACCGGGCGGCGCGGGCCGTGGCTCTGCAACAGGGCGGCCATCTTGCGCGCGTGCATGGGATCGACCCGGCTGTCGGATTCGGCGGTGGTGAACAACACCGCCGGGTAGTCGGTGCCCGGCTGTACGTGGTGATAGGGCGAGTAGGCCAGCAGCCACGCGAACTGCTCCGGGTCGTCGGCGCCGCCGTACTCCGCGATCCAAAGCTTGGCGATGCGGAAGTGATGGTAGCGGATCATGTCGAGCAGCGGCACCTGGCAGACCACCGCTCCAAAGAGTTCGGGCCGCTGGGTCAGCGCCGCGCCGACGAGCAAGCCACCGTTGCTACCGCCCATGATGCCCAGCCGCTCCGCGCGGGTGTAGCCCTCACGGATCAGGTACTCCGCCGCCGCGTGGAAGTCGTCGAACACGTTCTGCTTCTTGTCGAGCATCCCGGCGCGGTGCCACTCCTCGCCGTACTCGGCGCCGCCGCGCAGGTTCGCCAGGGCGTAGACGCCGCCCTGCTCCAGCCAGGGCAGTACGCCGCGGTTGAACACCGGGCTGTTGCTCACGTTGAAGCCGCCATAGCCGCTGAGCACGGTGGGGTTGTCGCCGTTACGGACGAGATCGCGCCGGCTGAGGATGAACAGTGGGATCAGCGTGCCGTCCTTGGACGGGTACCAGACCCGCTCCACCTGGAAGCGGCTCAGATCAATGGGCGCCTCCACCTGCGCCCAGGTGGTCAGTTCGCCGCTGGGCAGGTGGTAGCGGTAGACGGTGGGCGGCACGGTATAGGACTCGAAGCCCAGGAACAACTCGTCGCCATCCCATTCGCCTTCTAGCCCGGTCAGCGAGCCGAGCGGCGGCAGCGCGGGCGGGGGCAATGGCGCGCCGTCCAGGGTGTAGAGACCGATGGCGGAGGTTACGTCCTTGCTCTCGTTCAAGACCAGCCGCTTGCCCACTATCGCCATGCTCTCCACCACCACGTCGGGCCGTTCGGCGATCACTTCGCGCCAGCTTGCGCGCGCGGGCCGCTCCAGATCGATTGCCAGGACGCGATAGCGCGGCGCTTCCCAGTTCGTCTGCACATAGAAGGTGTTGTCGATCACCTCCCCGCCGAACAGCGCATCCAGATCGGCGATCAGCGGCTCGAATACGGTTTTACCGGCTTGCAGATCGCAGACATGGATTTCCGTGCGCGCCCAACCCTGCTCGACAAAGACCAGCAGCCAGCGGCCGTTGGGCGACAGATGCAGGTGCAGCATCTCCGTCATGTCGCGGCCCGCGCCGAATAGTTCGGGGTCCTGCACCGGGTCGCCGCCCAGCCGGTGGTGGAAGACATGCTGGTGATAGTCTTCTTCGCCCGCGGGCACCGTGCCGGGCGCCGGGTAGCGAGTGTAGTAGAAGCCCCGTCCATCCGGCTCCCATTCCAGGCTGGCATAGCGGGTGTACGGGATCTCGTCGGGCAAGTGCGCGCCGCTGCTCACATCGAGGATGCGCAGGGTGCTTTTTTCGTCGCCGTGGTCCGAATAGCCGTAGGCCAGCAGGCGCCCATCCAGCGACGGGTACCACCAGTCGAGCGCGACCGTGCCGCCCGCGCTGGCCGTGTTGGGGTCCAGCAACACGCGCTCCGCGCCGTCGCCGCCTTCGCGGATGTAGAGTACCGGCTGGTTCTGGGTGCCATCGCGGCGCGTGTAGAAATAGCGATTGCCCGCGGTCTCCGGTACCTGCACCGTGCCGATCTCCAGCATCTGCGCTAACCGGCGGCTCAGGGCGGCGCGTCCCGGCGCCTGGCCCAGCATGGCTTCGGTATAGGCGTTTTGCGCCTGGGTCCAGGCTGCGACTTCGGCGCTGCTGCTATCTTCCAACCAGCGGAAAGGATCGTCAATGGTCCGGCCGTGCAGGGTGTCGCCGACCGGCTCTTGCCGGGTCTCCGGCGGGGCGAGCGGTTTATCTTGTAACATAGATCTTCATAATCCCTATCTAATGGCTTGGGCAGGCGGGAGCCGGTTGCAAACCGGCCCCTACAGCTAACAAATCATGTTGGGCGGGCGCGGGCCTGTTTCAAACCGGCCCCTACGGTAGTCACGGCGTTATCGCTTGGGCCAGGTGCGCTTGGCGTTGATCGCGTATTTGGCCGCGAACGCAGTTTCCAGGTCCACCCCGGCGATGTTGGCTAAATCACAGAGATTCCAGACCACGTCGTACATCTCCAGGCCCAGTCGCGTGCGCGTGGCCGCCTGATCCGCGGGGTTGTCCTGTGCCGCGAGCAGCACCGCTTCTTCGGCCAGCTCCTGGACCTCTCCAATAAGGAACGTCACCCGTTCGGCGATGGTTGTATTCGCCCAGCCTTGCCTGGCCGACAGATCTTTCGCCTGTTGCTGGATGTCGCCGATGGTCATCGCGGGCCTCGCTTTAGTCCGCGAGCACCAGGCCCAGCACGCCCGCCAGTTCGCGCAACGTGGCCTGCGCGACGTGTACGTCCTGCCCGGCGCCGGCTGCCTGGCTAATCTGCTCGGCGAGATCGGTGAGCGCGGCGATGGCGCGTGGCGTGTCGAAATCATCTTCCAGCGCCGCCTGGAACTGTTCGCGGGCCGGAGCCGCGTCCAGCGCCGCCCCGGTCCCGCCGGTTGTATGCAGCGCCGCGACGATGGATGCGGCCTGCTGCTCGGCGGTCTGCACGTCCTCGTGTTTATACTCGTACTCGGCGCGATAAGGCCGGCCCAGCACCGCCAGGCGCAGCGCGTTCGCCGAGTTGGTGCGCAACACGTCGTCCACAAAAACCATGTTGCCCAGTGACTTTGACATCTTGGTGCCGCCCAGGCTGACCAGGCCGACGTGCATCCAGGCGCGCACAAACGGCACCACGCCCGTCACCGGCTCCGCCTGCGCGATCTCACAGGCATGGTGGGGGAAGATCAGGTCGGCGCCGCCGCCGTGGATGTCGAGTTGCGGCCCCAGGTGCACCGTGGCGATGGTCGAGCACTCGATATGCCAGCCGGGGCGGCCCGGCCCCCAGGGACTCGGCCACTCCGGCTCGTCAGGCTGCGAGGGCTGCCAGAGCACGAAATCGAGCGGGTCGCGCTTGTTTGGGTCGTTGGGGTTGTTGCCCATCTCATTGGCCGTCGCCAGCATCGTCGCGTAATCGGCGTGCGCGATCGCGCCGAAGGTGGGGTCGCTGGCGATGCTGTAGTAGACGCTGCCGTTGCTCACATAGGCGTGGCCGGTTTCGATCAGCCGGGCGATGCGCGGGATCATCTCCGGGATTTCCGCGGTGGCTTTAACGTACATCTCCGGGCGCGGCACGTTGATTCGCGCCAGCGACTCCAGGTAGTAGGCCGTCTGGCGGTCGCCCAGTTCGCGCCAATGTTCGCCGTCGCGCTTGGCGCGCTCGAACAGCGGCTCGTCGATGTCGGTGATGTTTTGCACGTAACGCACGCGCAGGCCGGTCCATTCGAGGAAGCGGCGCAATGTATCGTAGACGATGCCCACGCGGGCATGGCCCAGGTGACTCGTATCGTAGGGGGTGACGCCGCACACGTACATCTTCACGGTGCCGTCGGGAAAGGTCAGGTCTTTACAGTCTTGCGAGAGCGTATCGTACAGGCGCATCATAACTCCTCGGCCCAAACAATCAGGACTGCCGCGCATGGATCGCGGCGATCTGGTCCGGCCAGCGATGTAGCCGGGTTTTTTTCAAGTTCTCACGGGCAATCCATTGCAAATCGGGATCCACGGCTGCCGCCAGCCGGGCCAGCACCGGGAAGCCCGCATCGGGCGCGGCGGCGATAGCCACGCTCAGGGTGTAACCCAGGGCCTGGCGCAGGATACGAACCGCCTCATCCCGCCGTTGCGCGGCGGGACGATCGGCCAGCCACTCGACGGCGGCCGCCTGGATGTCCAGAGCGGCCTCGCCTCGCGCCCGATCGGTCAGCAATGGCGGCTCGGCCACCGCCGCTGCCGCCGCGCGCACCGGCAGCGGGTTATCGCCGGCCACCCAGGTGCGGATGGCCCCATACGTGCGCGCCCAATCGGCGGCCAGCATAGCCTGTAAGGCCAGGGCGACGATCTCGCGCACACGCCACCGCGGATCGCTCGCGGCCCGATAGAGCTTGGCGATCTCGTCCCCCCACCAGTCGGGGCGGACCACGGCCACCTGCCCGTAGGCCCGCACCGCGACGGCGGGGAGGATCTCGCGAGGGTGGTTGATCGGTGCCTCGGTGAGCGGGAGCGCCGCCCAGCCGTCCAGCAGCGCCTCGATCCGCTCGACCGGGGGATCGGGCGCCGTCACGCGCCCGGCGATCTCTTGAGCGAACGCCGCGACGAGCGTGAGATTCATGCGCGGACCGGGCAAGTCGCTGTGAGCGGTGAGGTAGCTAACCAGGCTGTCCGGGGGGTTGCGGTCCAGCGCGTCCGCCAGCAACGGGGCTAAATCCTGCTGGTAGCTGTTGGGCTTAAGCGGCATCTGTCGTGATCTCGTGTCCTACCCAGGTTCGGCAGCCGCCCCAATCCCGGCGCGGCTACCTGTTGGGCCGCCCGACCCGGCAGCCAAGAAGACCAGTATACCATAGCGCGCACGAGGTCACAATCGTCGCCAAACCAACAAACCATCTCATCCCCAACTGCCCGCCTGGCAAAATGCCGCCCGGCCTTGCTCAATAAGCCGGGCGGCATATCCCATTAGTTCCATCCCCGCTAGCCCTCCGCCGGACGTTCCATGCGGAACCAGTAGAAGCCGTAGGGCGCGAGCGTCAGGAAGTAGGGTAGGTCGCCCACCGGCGGGAAGCGCGTGTCGCCCAGGAGTTCGACGGGTGTGGCGCCGCGATACTCTGATATGTCCAGTTCGACCGGCTGCGCCGAGCGCGACAGGTTGCAGACGATCAGAATATCCTGTCCCTGATAGCAGCGGACGAAAGCCAGGATACGGGCGTTGTCCGGATTCAGGAACCGGGTGTCGCCACGGCCAAAGGCCGGGTATTGCTTGCGCACGGCGATCATGCGCTTCATCCAGCGCAACAGACTGTATTGCGTGCGCTGCTGGGCCTCGACGTTCACCGCCTGGTAGCCGTAGAGCGGGTCGCTGATCACCGGGCTGTAGAGCCGGGCGGCATCGGCCCGCGAGAAGCCGGCGTTGCGATCCCCCGTCCACTGCATGGGCGTGCGCACGCCATCGCGGTCGCCCAGGTAGATATTGTCGCCCATGCCGATCTCGTCGCCGTAATAGATGATCGGTGTGCCCGGCAAGCTAAAGAGCAGGCTGTTGAGCAGTTGGACCTGTTCGCGGCTGTCGTCGAGCAAGGGACTCAGGCGGCGGCGAATGCCCAGGTTCAGGCGCATGCGCGGGTCGGTGGCATACTCGGTGTACATATAGTCGCGGTCTTCGTCCGTGACCATCTCCAGCGTTAATTCGTCATGGTTGCGCAGGAAGATACCCCACTGGCAATTCTCCGGGATGCTGGGCAACTGGTCGATGATATCGACGATCGGGCGGCGGTCGGCCCGCCGCAACCCCATGAAGAGCCGCGGCATCAGAGGGAAGTTGAAGCACATCTGGAACTCGTCGCCGTCGCCGAAGTAGGGGCGGACATCCGCGGGCCACTGGTTGGCTTCGGCCAGCAGTACCTTGTCCTTGTAGTGATCGTCGATATACTTGCGCACTTCCTTCGCATAGGCGTGTGTTTCCGGCAGGTTTTCGCCGTTGGTGCCTTCGCGCTCAAACAGGTAGGGCACGGCATCGCAGCGGAAGCCGTCTAACCCCTTGTCGAGCCAGAAGCTGAGCACCTTGAGCATCTCCGCCCGTACTTCCGGGTTATCATAGTTCAGGTCGGGTTGGTGGCTGAAGAAGCGGTGCCAGAAGTATTGCTTGGCTTCCGGGTCCCAGGTCCAGTTAGAGCGCTCCGTGTCGATGAAAATGATGCGCACATCTTCGTACTTCTTATCCGTATCACTCCAGACATAATAATCGCGTTTGGGCGAATCGGGCGAGAGCCGCGCCTCCTGGAACCAGGCGTTCTGATCGGACGTGTGGTTGAGCACCAGGTCGGCCAGCACGCGGATGCCCCGCATGTGCGCCTCGCCCAGGAACGCCTCGAAGTCGGCCACCGTGCCGTAGTTGGGATGGATGGTGTAGTAGTCGGCGATGTCATAGCCGTCATCGCGCAACGGAGACTGGTAGAAGGGCAACAGCCAGATGCAATTGATGCCCAGGTCTTGCAGGTAATCCAACTTCTCGGTCAGCCCGCGGAAGTCCCCAACTCCGTTGCCGTCGCTGTCATAAAACGCCTTCACGTGCAGTTCATAGATGATGGCATCTTTGTACCAATCGTTGTCGCTCATGGGTCGTTGTCACACTCCTGGTTTTGGTGTGGGTTCGGATCTTTGGGATGCAAAACGAGTTGGCGCTCTTATGAGCGACGTTGCACCGCAAGTAATGTACCACCGGATAGCCGATTCCCCGGCGCGAATCCGGGCGCCTGCCGGAGCCAGGGCACGGATCTGGCTAACCCTGACGGCACAGGATTCCATGATTCACAATCCCATGATGAGGTAGGAGACGATGGAGATCACAAAGGATCCGCGCCGGGTGGTCGTCGAAGGAGTGGACCCCGAGATCGACGGCGGGCGCTTCCCGATTAAGCGCGTGGTGGGCGAGCGGGTGGTTGTCGAGGCGGATGTCTTCACCGACGGGCATGAGGCGGTCTCGTGCGCGGTGTTGTATCGCAAGGAGGGCGCCCCGACCTGGAACGAGGCGCCCATGACCGAGCTGACCAACGACCGCTGGCGGGCCGAGTTCCAGGTCGCCGAAATGGGGCACTACCAATACACAGTCCAGGGCTGGCTCGATCACTTCAAGCATTGGTCGCGCGACTTGAGCAAGCGCATCGCCGCGGGGCAGGATGTGTCGATTGACCTGCTAATCGGTGCGCAATATGTAGAAGAGGCGCTGCCGCGGGCAAGTGGGGCGGATCAGAAGAAGTTGCGCGCCTACCTCGACACCTTGCGTGCCGGCGGCGACACGGCCACCGGCGCCGCCTTCGCCGCTGAACTGACCGATCTCATGTACCGCTACACCGACCGCAGCACGGCCACTACTTATGAACCCGCGTTGGGGATCGTGGTCGATCGTGTGCGCTCCCGGTTCAGCACCTGGTATGAGTTCTTCCCCCGCTCCTGCTGGACGAAGAACTGCACGCAGAACACTTTGAAAGAGGCCGAAGCCCAACTGGCCTACATCTCCTCGATGGGTTTCGACATCGTCTATCTCCCGCCGGTTCACCCTATCGGCATCACCAAGCGCAAGGGCAAAAACAACAACGTGGTGGCCGCGCCGGGCGATGTGGGCAGCCCCTGGGCCATCGGCAACGAGGCGGGCGGGCATAAGGCGATCAATCCCGAACTGGGCACGCTGGACGATTTCCGCCACTTTGTGGCGAGAGCGCGTGAGCTGCATATGGAAATCGCCATGGATGTCGCCTTCCAGGTCTCGCCCGACCATCCATATGTGCGTGAGCACCCGGAGTGGTTCCGGTGGCGGCCCGACAACACCGTCCAATACGCCGAGAACCCGCCCAAGAAGTACGAGGATATCTATCCCTTCAACTTCGAGTCCGAGAACTGGCGCGAACTCTGGGACGAACTGAAGAGCGTGTTCGACTTCTGGATCGGTTATGGCGTGAAGGTGTTCCGCGTGGACAACCCGCACACCAAATCGCTGCGCTTCTGGGAGTGGGCGATCAGCAGCATCAAGCAGGAGCATCCCGACGTTATCTTCCTGGCCGAAGCCTTCACCCGGCCTAAGGTGATGTATTACCTGGCGAAAATCGGCTTCACGCAGTCATACACCTACTTCACTTGGCGCAACACGCGCTGGGAGTTGACCGAGTATTTTACCGAGTTAGCCCAGACCAGGGTAGCGCAGTTCTTCCGCCCCAACGTCTGGCCCAACACGCCGGACATCTTGCCCGAACATCTGCAACAGGGCGGGCGGCCCGCGTTCATGTCGCGCATTGTGCTGGCTGCCACCCTCGCCGCCAGCTATGGTATGTATGGCCCCGCCTTCGAGTTAGGTGTGAACCAGCCCATCGCCCATGGCAAAGAGGAATACCTCAACTCCGAGAAATATGAGATCAAGCACTGGAATGTGGATAACCCGCTGAGTCTGCGCCTGCTGATTACCCGGCTCAACCAGATCCGCTGCAACAATCCCGCGCTGCAAAGCAACGAGGGCCTGCGCTTCGTCAACACGACCAACGACCAGCTCATCGCCTACTACAAGGCGACGCCCGATATGGACAACATCATCCTGACGGTGGTGAACCTGGACCCGACCAGCACGCAGGCGGGTATGATCGATGTGCCGGTCGAAGAATTGGGCATCGACCCGCACCGTTCGTATGAAGTCACGGATCTGCTTACCGATAGCCGCTTCCTGTGGTCGGGGTGGCAGAACTATGTGGAACTCAACCCACAGATACTGCCCGCGCACGTCTTGAGCTTGCGCCGGCGGATGAACACCGAGCAGAACTTCGATCCTTTTGTGTAATGAGAGGCGCGGTGAACCAATGGACCAGCAAACCGGATCGCCCATGGACGCGGACCAGGCCGGAATCTTCGCCGGCCAAAACAAGATGACCCTGGAGGCCCTCTTGCCCGATTATCTGCGCGGGCAGCGCTGGTTCAGCGCCAAGGCGCGCGATATCGCCCGCGTGCGCATTGTTGGGGAGATTCCTTTCTCGACGGGCGCCGCCGGGCCGCCGCAGGCGCATGTGACTTTCATCGAGGTCGAGTATGCCCAGGGCGAACCGCAGACCTTTGTCCTGCCGCTGGCTTTCGTATCCGGCGAGGCTGCGGCCCGGCTCCAGCAGCGGACGCCGCAGGCGACCCTTGCGCCCACGGTTGGGGCCGCCGGCGAGGCCGGCGTGCTTTATGATGCTACCTGGGACGAAAGCTTTCAGCGAGCGTTGCTCGACGCGATCAAAGAGGGCCGGCACTTCGGAGACGCCCGCCTGGCGATCCACGCCTCGGCCACGCCCGTCTTCGACCAGGTCGCGGCTGCCGGCGAGGCGCCGCTGACGCCCCGCCTCGTCGGCGCCGAGCAAAGCAACACCTCGATCATCTACGGGCAGCAGTTGATCCTGAAGCTCTTCCGGCGGCTGGAGCAGGGCATCAGCCCCGATCTAGAGATCGGCCGCTTCCTGACCGAGCGCGGCTTCCCGCATACCCCGCCGCTGGCTGGTGCCTTGGAGCGGGTGGAACCGCAACGGGAACCGCAAACTTTGGCGATCTTACAAGGCTTCGTGCCCAATCGGGGCGACACCTGGAGCTACACATTGGAGGAACTAGAGGGCTTCTACGACCGGGCGCAGACCCGGCCCGTCGCGCCCGAAATGCCGGTCGGCAAGCAACTGCTGGACCAGACCGGCCAGGAGATTCCCCTGCCGATGCGCGAGGTGCTTGGTCCCTATCTGGATTCGGCCCGGCTGCTGGGCCGGAGCACCGCCGAGATGCACCTGGCGCTGGCTTCCGGCGCGCAGGACCCGGCTTTTGCGCCCGTGCCGTTCGCCGCCGCCGATCAGCGCGCCCTGTATGATGCCATCCAACGGCTGGCCGCCGATGCTTTCCAGTTGCTGCGCGGGCGGCTGCCGGCGCTGCCCGATACCACCCGTAGCGCCGCCGAGGCGGTGATTGCGCTTGAAGCCGCGCTGCCGGAGCACTTTCAGCCGCTGCTCGACCGCGAGATTCACACCTTGCGCACGCGGGTCCACGGCGATTACCACCTGGGCCAGGTGCTCTATACGGGCCGGGACTTCGTCATCATCGACTTTGAGGGCGAGCCGCTCCGTTCGCTAGAGGAGCGGCGGCAAAAGCAATCCCCGCTCAAAGACGTGGCCGGCATGTTGCGCTCCTTCCACTACGCCGCCTACGCCGCCCTGTTCAACCGGCCCGGCAATGACGACCTTGCGGGCGCGACGGTGATGGAGCAATGGGCCGATGCCTGGCACCAGTGGATCAGCGCGGCCTTCCTGGCCGACTATCTGCGCGTGGCCGAGCAGGGCAACTTCCTGCCCAATTCCCGCGATAATCTCCAGGTGCTGCTCGACGCCTATCTGCTGGAAAAGGCGATCTACGAGCTGATCTACGAACTGAACAACCGACCGGACTGGCTGCGTATCCCGCTTCAGGGCGTCCGCCAACTGACGAGCGTGTAATGCCCGCACGCTCAACACAGCGGCCAGATCTCACCACCGAGATCTGGCCGCTGTTTGTATCATTTCACAGCTCGATTGTCATGGTGAGCGGCCACCGGGCTTGGAGCCCGCTGCAGGGGCCGGTTTCAAACCGGCGCGTGTCCGTGACCTACCCCTTGCGGCGATTTAGTGAACGCCGGCAACCTGGGGCGAGCCGGCCGGGGGGTAGTCGTCGCTTGCTCCTGCGCCGACCGGATGGGCCGTGACCGGATGGGCCTGGTCGAGCACGTTGGCGAGTTCCAGAAGTTCCTGGGCCTGGACCGAGACGTGCCGGCTGGCGATAGTCACCTGTTGCATGGCGCTGGCTAACTGGTTGGAACTGAGGTGAATTTCACTGCTTTGGTTGCGCTGGTCGGTGCTGCGCTCGTGGATGGTCTGCGCGGTTTCGGCGAGCCGGTCGCTCGACTGCAAGAGCATCTGCATCATGTTGCTGAGCACGCTCATTTGCTGCGCCCCGCTATCGGCGGCGAGGCGAGCCTGGTGCGTGGCCGAGGCCGTCTGGTCGGTTTGCGACTTCATCCGCTCCAGGGCCTCTTCAATGCTGCCGGCAGCTCGCGAGGCCACTTCGGCCAGGTTGCGCACTTCGCCGGCGATGATGCTGAACCGCCGCCCATACTCCCCGGCCCCGGCGGCCTCAATCGACGCATTCAGACTCAGCAGATGGGTATTATCCGCGACCTCATTGGCCTCGCCCACCAGGGCGCCGGCCGCTTTGGTGTCTTCGGCCAGGCTGCGCGCGCCGTGCTCCAGCGCCTGCGCCGTCTGCTGGAGTTCCGAGAGCGCCGTCTGCGTCATGAATAGGGCCGACTCGCCCGCCTCATGCTGGCTCTTGAGTTCCGTGGCCTGCTGCGCCACCTGCTGGGCGTGGGCGGCGATACTGAGCGCCGCCTCGTCGAGGCTGCGGAAAGCGTCGAGCATCTGGCTCAACCCGGCGCTGGTCGTATTCGTGATCAGTTCTTGCTCGGCGGCGGCGCTGGAGAGCTTGGCCGCGGCATCGCGCAACCCAGCGACAATGGCCTGCTGCCGGGCGTAGGTCTGCTCCTTTTCCTCGCTGAACTGGGTCAGCTTGTCCAGCATTCGCCCGAAGCGCTGCCCCAGCCGGCCGATCTCGTTGTGGCTGCGCGGCAGGCGCTGCCGGCCGCGCACGGCCACTTCGTTAGCCAGGCCGTGGCGCTCGACATCGGCGATGATCAGATCGAGTCGTTGCAGCGGCTTCGTGACCACGATACGCACCCCGATCACGGCCAGCAGCACGATGATCAGGGCCGTCGCACCGGTACCCAGGCTCAAAAGCCGTAACTCTTCGTCCACGGCCGCATACGCGATGTTGCTGGGGACGATCTGCAACACGCGCCAGTTGCGCCGGTTGAGCGTGCGAATGCTGACCGGCTCATCCAGGGCGTAGCCCTCGGCCACTTGCAGCGGCGCGTAGCCAACGAGGTTGCCATCCACGGCCCGCGTATTCCACTCGACCGGTTGGATGACCGGCTGCCAGCTTGCCGGTAGCTGGGGCGTGGGCCAGGCCGGCGTCGCGTAGAGCACTACCCCGTCCCCGTTGATCAGCATCGCCGTGCTGCCGGGACTCGCATTCAGATCGTGACCGAGAATCGGGCTTACGGTATCGGGAAATCGCAACCCCACGACGAGCAGGCCGGCCGGTTTGTCGTCCACATCCAGCACGGGCGCCGTCAGGAACAACAGGCTGCCGAAACCGGGCATGTCGGTGGGCGCGGAAATCGAGTAGGCATCGCGGCCCAGGCGAGCCATGTCCGGCCACCAGGGCTGGCGGGCGACATTCCAGTAGGGCCAGGCCGGGGTGGTGACGCCTTCCAGCCGCCCCTGCGTATCGGCCAGCAACACGACCGCCCGGTTGGGAAACTGCTCACGAAAGTCCTTGAGCAACCGGCCGGCCGCGTTGTCGATATACGACAGGCGCACCCCGTCGCCGGGGGCGGCTTGCTCATAGGCTTGCTGGAGGGCGGCGTCGCTCTCGGCGTGGACAGGGGTGGTCAAGGCGCGCATGGCGGGCGCCCTGGTCAGCGTGGTGGCCCGCTCCAATTCGCGCAGCAGGACGTTAGATAGTTCGGATTCCATGCTGCTCACCCGGCTCGTATAATCGCGGCCGATCCGCTCTTGCACCGTCGTTGAGACATGCTGGTAATTGAACCAGCCCACGATCACCAGCACCGGCAAGATGCTAAACAGGAATAAGAGGGCAGCCTGCCAGGTCAGCGCGCCGCCGATGCGTAGTCCTTTCCACCCTTGTGGTACCTTCACCGAAGCTTCCCCCACTAAATTGCAGTATTCCCGCCGGCCCGCTTCTCGTCCTCGGTGGGTGCCGTTCTGGGGCCGGCACGCCCCGTCCCAGAGACACCTGGTCCGACTAGGCAACTTCTTTGCACAGTGCAAGCGGTGGCGGCAATCCGTAGCTACGGCACGGGTCCGTCGGCGGGCGGGGTATAAGGGACCGGCCATGAGCGGCCCCTGGCCTGGTAACTACCCGCAATGAGGTCGAGATCCCAGCGATCCACAAGCAGTATAGGGGAATGGTTCGATCCGATACAATGCCCTATCAGTCCTATTCCGTAGGGACTTTAGTCTACCGTAACGCGTAGCGCCCGCCGGCCGGTTCGGAGGCGAAGCGCCGGCTTAACCGGCTTCCCCGCGCTTGACGCCGAACCCCATGTAGGCGCCCAGGGTCCATCGGCTGGGGCGCAAGCGCAAGCGCCGGCCCAGTTCGGCATAGCTGATCTCGCCGCGCTTGCGGCGACGCAGTGCCTGCACCACGGTGATGGGGTTCGCGTCGGGGACCAGACCAGCGATGCCGCCGCTCACGATACTGTGCTGGGCCAGGATCTTGTGCAATTCGGCGGGCTTGATAAATCGCTGCCACTCATGCAAACGGGGCGGCAAACAACTGAGCCACTGCGCGTCCTGTAGCAACCTAATAGCGATTATTTTGCTCGCGAAATTGCGGTTGATCGTATCGTAAAAATAGATCCCGCCAGGCTTGAGAACGCGGGCCGTGTCGGCGACAACCGCGTCGAGGTCATCGACATGTTCCAGCACATCGCAGCAGTACACGAGATCGAACGTGCCCGCCGGGTAAGGAATGGCTTCACCGGGCGCTACCCGGTACGTGATGTCGTGCCCCTTCTGGGCGGCGTGGGTCCGCGCCACCAGGATCGAGGCAGCGGAGGGATCAATGCCCGTCACTCGGCAGCCCAGCCGGGCGACTTCCTCGGCCAGCAGCCCACCGCCACAGCCGACATCAAGCGCCCGCTTCCGGCGGGGATCGATCTTCCTGGCGGTCAGGATCTGCCGGAAGTAGGCCACGCGCACCGGGTTGAGCGCGTGGAGCAGATGCAACACGCCGTCCTCATGCCACCAGGTCGCGGCCAGGCGGGTATACAACTCATTGTCGATCCCCATCGCGGCCTCCGGCCAACAGGACTGGCCCAAATGGTAAGGATTGGGTATAGTGAGAGCAGGATGCTATAAGTATAGCACAGCTAAACGCAGTCCATAACAAGGAGCCGCCATGTTTCGCCGCCTACACCCGATCCTACTGCTGACCATCCTGCTGGTGCCGGCCCTCGCCATGCTGCCGCCGCCCACCGGGGCCGCACCCGCCGCCCGCCCGCCGCAGCCTGCCACGGCGCTGCCCGGCACTCCCATGTGCTTTGTCCAGACGGGCTACTGCTTGCGCGGCAGTTTTCTGCTCTACTGGCGCGTGAACGGAGGGCTGCCGCAATTTGGCTTCCCGGTCACGCCGGAGCTAACCGAAGACGGGCGCACTGTGCAATACACCGAGCGCGCCCGCTTTGAACTGCACGACAACAACACCGTGCTGCTGGGTCTGCTGGGCCGCTCCGTGACGGGGAGCCGCACGGATAGCCCCTTCCGGGCCGCCGACGCCGCGTCCGGCGCGACCTACTACCGCGAAACCGGGCACAACCTGGCCGAGCCTTTCCGCGCTTACTGGCAACGCAGCGGCGGCCTGCCGGTCTACGGCTATCCGATCAGTGAAGCCTTCCAGGAGCGCAGCCCCACCGACGGCAAGACCTATCTCGTGCAGTATTTCGAGCGCCACCGGCTGGAATATCACCCGGAAGCCAGGGCTGGCGCGCAGATCCAGCTTGGCCTGCTTGGCAGCCAGGTCTACGAGCAGCGCTACGGCAACCCGCCGCCGCTCAATCCGAATCCTGCCCTGGCTCCAGATCGGGTCTCGCTGGCCTGGCTGCGCCAGGCCCCGCGCACGGGCCGCGATCTGCTGATTACCCGCACCATCGCGCGAACCGTCGCCTACACGCAATACGGCATAACCTATCGCAGCGCGGGACGCCGCATCTCCGGCGTGATGTACGTCCCGGCGGGCAAAGGCCCCTTCCCGGTCATCATCATGAACCACGGCTATATCCCCATTTCGCAATATACCACCGGCATGGACTCACGCCGCGAGTCGCCGTTCCTGGCAAGCCACGGCTACGTCGCCATCCATCCCGACTTCCGCAACTATGCCGGGTCGGACGACGACCCGGATGCGGCGGCGAATACGAGCACCATCGGCTGGACGGAAGATGCCCTCAATCTGGTCACTGCCGTGCAGCAATCGTCGTTACCCTACCTGGACGCCAGCCGCATCGGCATGTGGGGGCACTCCAACGGCGGGCAGGTCGGCCTGCAAGTCATGTCTATCGACGTGGACATCAAAGCTTACGTGCTCTTCGCGCCCACCAGTCCCGACTATGCCGACAATTTCAACCGCTGGTCGCGGGGCGGGGCCGATGGGCGGGCGATTGCTGCCAAGCATGGCCTGCCGGAAGACAACCCGGAGTTCTACCGTGGCATCTCCGCAGGTCCCTGGTTCGACCAGGTCAGCGCCCCGGTCCTGATCTTCCACGGCACCGGTGACACCAATACGCCCTACGCCTGGTCGGTACGCACCGTCGATCTATTGCGGGCGGCGGGCAAGGACATCACCTTCGTCTCGCCGAAAGGCGAAAACCACCTGTTCAGCGACCGCGCCTGGTCGGCGGGCGGCATCGGCGCCCAGATGCTGGCTTTCTTCGACCAGCACGTCAAGGGCGATTAGTCTCTCGCCAGGAACCGGGCAGCAACCATTAGCAATACGGCAAGAGGCGGCCCCACCGGGCCGCCTCCTCACTTTCAGGCGTGTTGGTCACGCGGCGGACTAATCCTCGCTGATCTCAACCCCCTGTTTCTTCGCCGCTCGCTTGATGCGGTCTTTGATCTTCTGTACGTCGTCCTTGTCATACTTCGCGGCGTTGTCCTTGTGGTTGATATAGCTCCAGGCCGCGCGGACATGCTCCGGCGTGTCGATGGGATACTTGTTGTTCACCGGATCGGCGAACTGCACGTCGCCATACTTATGCTCGCCTTCGCTCGGATTGACATCGTCGCGCTTGTCGATCTTGCTCATCGCAACTGCTCCTTACTCGCGGTCAGCGCCGCGCTACACCACGGTTGCGGGGGCGCCGCCCCGACAGCCGGTCACGTCAGTAACTGAGCATAGAGCGGGCCAGCACCTGATTCCGTCGCGCTTTCCGGCTCAGGCCGCTTGACACGCCGGGTCGCATCCCGTATAATGATGCACGTCAACAGAGCCGGAGTTCGCTCCCGCTCTGTCATTTATGGCGGGGTAGCTCAGTGGTAGAGCAGGGGACTCATAAGCCCTTGGTCGAGAGTTCAAATCTCTCCCCCGCCACCCAGCGCTCACGCAACCAGGAAGCCGCCCCCATCGGGCGGCTTTTGTTATACGGCTCGTGAGGAGGAGTGAACCATGTATCTGCCCCCTGCATTTCGCGAGGATCGGCTGGAGGTGCAACACGAGCTGATCCGCGCGCACCCGCTGGGCCTGCTTATCACGGCCGGGCCTCACGGGTTGCTGGCAAACCCGGTGCCGATGCTGATCTATCCCGACGAAGGCGAACTTGGGACCTTGCGGGCCCATATCTCGCGGGCCAACCGGCAGTGGGAAGAGGTTACCGCCGTGGGAGAATGCCTGGTGGTGTTCCAGGGGCCGCAAGATTATATCAGCCCATCCTGGTACGCCAGTAAACAGGAAACGGGCAAAGTGGTGCCCACCTGGAACTACTGCACCGTCCATATCTGGGGCCGTCCGCAGC
>JAICKM010001068.1 GCA_025927935.1 Chloroflexia bacterium
ACACCGGGTAGCCCAGGAAGCCGTAGGTCACGTTGTCTTCCATGCCGCGCTCGATCAGTTCGGTCTTGATCGTGGGGTTGCGCTCCAGCCGGGCCACCGTAACCAGGTTCGAGTAGAACACGGTCAGTTCGGCAATCTCCGGCACCAGCGACTGCACAACGATGGTGGCGATGTTCGGGTCGATGCCCACACCGATATAGTCAAGCGCCACCTCGCGCACGGAGCGGCTCACCTTCTCCGGGTTGTCGAAGTTATCGGTCAGCGCCTGCACATCGGCGATCAGGATATAGGTCTCGTACTCATGCTGCAACCGCACGCGGTTTGCCAGCGAGCCGACATAATGGCCCAGGTGGAGCGGCCCGGTGGGCCGATCCCCGGTTAAAATGCGCTTCTTCATGGTTGTGTCTCCAACAAAAAACCCCCGTCCCCAAGCAGGGACGAGGGCCAAAGCCGTCTCGTGGTGCCACCCCAGTTCCGCGCTCTCCGCTAGGCCGGTACCCCGGACGCCGGATCGCGCGCTCGTGACGAGTGCCCGCGCCCTGTGGGGCGGCGGACCACTCACTCCGGGTAACGGCGGAGGCGCCCGGCGCAGCCTACTGGGGGCCGGCCCCGTTCGGTACGCAACTCCCAGATCCATTCCCCGCCCGCGCCGATACCGGGTTCCACCGTCTCCGGCTCTCTGACCTCTCGCTCCGGCAGGTACTCGTTCTGTTCGCAGTCGTTGCAGATGCGATTGTTGCGGCTATTATAGCAACGCCCGCGCAGCCGTGTCAAGGACCGCGCGACCGACCGGGCCTCCGCCTGGAGCGGGTTGTGAAGTCGCGCCTTAGTCCGCCGAGAGCAGGACGGTGTTGCCATCCGGGTCATTGATCAGCGCGAAATACATGCCAAACGAGGTGACATAGGGCGCGTGGGCGCTCTCATAGCCGAAGCCGGTCATTTCGCTATGCTTGGCATCTACGGCGGCCCGCTCTTTTAAGTAGAACTCCAGGATCACCCGTGTCCCCTCCACTTCGATGAGGCGGCGGGGGGCATTCAGAAAGAAAGTCACGTCGCCGTGCATCTTGACCTCGACATGCGGCTGCCCGTCGCTGCCTTCAGGGATGTCGAGACCGAGCCGGCGATAAAACTCCAGCGATTTGTCCATATCCTGGGCAATCAAGCCGACCATGTAGAGATTGAGACCCATCACGCGGTTCCTTTCAGCGATTTCTTAGAACTTGGCGCCGTGTGCCCGCCCCGCTAGCGACCGTTCGCCAGCGCCAGGGTGTGCAGCAGGATCTTGCAGGCTTCCTCGAAGCAGGACACCCACTGGTACGCCTGCTCCAGCGTGGCGCCGCCCGCGAAGCAGCCGTGGCCGCGCACCATCATCAGCCGCCCGCCGCCCGCCCGGTAGAGCGTCTCGGCAATATCGGCGGCCAGCTCCGGCGATCCGGCGGGGTGGACCGGGGCCAGCACCGGCACCAGGGGCAGGAACTGCCGCCCTTCGCTGTTGATCGGCTCGATAGAGTCGAATTGCAGCGACAGGGCCACCGCCGCCGCGGGGTGGGCGTGGACCACGGCCTGGGCCGCGCCCGCCCGGTAGATGGCGCGGTGGGCGGCCAGTTCCGGCGACCCTGCCGGGTGGACCGGGGGCAGCACCGGCACCAGGGGCAGGAACTGCCGCCCCTCGCTGTTGATCGGCTCGATGGCGTCGAACTGCAGCGACAGGGCCACCGCCGCCGCGGG
>JAICKM010000111.1 GCA_025927935.1 Chloroflexia bacterium
CCGGGCCGGATGCCCGCCTGCTCGCGGAAGCGGGTATCGATCTGGTCGGGCTTCGGCGCCGTGGCGTCGGCGGCGTTGTGCACCGGTTTGCGCCCGGCGGAAAGCTGCAAGCGGGCCAGTTCCACGTGGGGCTGGTCGGGCAGGCGGTCGCGCTCGTAGATGGCGTAGGCTTCGAGCAGGCGGCTGGGCCGTTCCTTGCCGTCTTCCACCGAGAGCGCCGGCTGGGTCGGGATCTCGCGGAACATCAACACCAGGAAGACGGTGCCCGCCTCCTGGGTGTTGATCTGGTAGCGGAAGGGTTGGGCCACGATGATCAGCCGGCCCTCCGGGTCCAGCGCCACGCCGGGGCGGATCCACACCGAGCGGTCCGCCGGGTCGGCAGCGTCCACTTCCAGACCCGCGACGATGCCCCAGCCGTGCAGCGCCAGCGCGTGGGCCGCTTCGGCCTGGCGATGGTAGTCGTGCGAGTCGCGCCAGGTCTCCGCGTCGATCATCAGCCCCAGGAAGGGATCGACCCGCTTGAGTTGCACGCGGGGTACGGCGTCGTCCATGCTGCCTATCTCCTCTTCCTCATGCTGAGGGCGCCCGCGGGCAGGTCGAGCTTGACCACGCGCAGGACATAAGTGGTTTCCACGGGCTTATCGGCTTCGATAATCCCGCGCAGGGTGTCCATATCGAGTTCGTCGGGCCGGGGCACGGCGACGACGACGGTGAAGGTCTGCGGGCGGTTCTCGCCGATGGACGTGTTGAGGCCCAGGCGGGCATCGGCGTCGAGACGGAAGCCGTTGGTGCGCTCCATGACCAGCGGCAGGCCGCCGGTGTAGATGCCGACGTGCTGCTTGATTCCGGCGCGGGTGCCGCGCATGCGGTAAAGCGCGGCGGCGGCGGCGATCAGGGCGCGGCGGCGCGGCAGCGGCCACTCCTCCCCTTCATGCAGGTCGACCCACATCGCCAGCCAGTCGAGCAGTTCGACCGGGGCAGTCATCGGATCGAAATAATAGGGCAGGTTGTCCACCATGACCGAGATGGGGTCGAGCACATCCTCGAAAATCCGCAGGAAGCGCCCGGCGAACTCGTCGGCGGCGTAAATAGCCGGGAGCAGCCTCAGGTAGCTCGACGGCTCCGGCGTCTTGCCGTCCACGAAGCCCAGGGGCAGCGGGCCGTGGCCGTTGCTGCTGAGGGTCTGCGGCGCGTCGGGCACGGTGGCGGCCAGGGCGCTCAGGTCTTGCGGTGGACTCATTTGACGGTCACCACGTGATTATAGGAGGCCAGCAGGCCGTTGGCCGGGCAGGTGATCGTGCCTTCGACGGGAGTGCGCGTGTTGGTGATCATATCAACCACGTAGAGGCGCACGGTTTCAACATACTCCACGCCCTCGATGCCCTGCACCAGCGCCGTGACTTCCGACTGGAACAGGTTGCGCTCCCAGGGCCAGCCCTCGCCGTCAGGGCCGCCGTTGGCCGGGTTGATCAGGCGATAGAGGGCGCGCTCGATCTCGCCGCGCAGGGCATCGCGCAGCGCGCGCTTGCGGGCGCCGGCGGTCACTTCCACGGAGACGAAGCGGTATTCGGGCGGATCGATCTGCAACATGGACGTGAT
Source organism: Chloroflexia bacterium (assembly GCA_025927935.1). The sequence goes on from JAICKM010000111.1 coordinate 1,600, forward strand.
CAGGCGGCGCTCGTTGAGATAGGTCATGACTTCGCCGCGGGCGCGGTCGCTCAGCGCCAGTTCGGGCGGCGGGATGGCCGAGTCGGTATGGGCGCTGGCCGGCACCAGCAGCACGCGGATGATCGCCCGGCCCGCGGCCACCTCGGTCGGGCTGGGCGCCAGGCAGCGAGCGCGCAGCACTTCGGGCGTGGCCCGTTTGGCGAGGTACTCGTAGTCCTCGCAGGTCACGGCGCGCGAGCGGGAGCGCAGCAGTTGCGGCCCGCGCAGCATCGCCATGTCGATGGTTTCGGCATCCTCGCCGCCGATGGCCGGGCGGGCGTTGGCGACCGTGGCGATATAGGGGATGGACGACTTGAGCACGGTGATGGTGCCCTTGCCGACGTTGCCGCGGGTGCCGCCGCCGGTGCGGTAGCCGGTGAAGCGCAGCAGCCGGCCTTCGACCGGGTGCGCGCCGTACTGGATCTCGCGGCCTCCGGAGTCGCGGATGAGCGGGCCGAAGCGGATCACGCCGGTCTGGCTGTCGAGCATGTAGTGCGGGTCGCCGGGGCGCGAGGCGCCGAAATCCTCGACCTCCTGCCAGGGCAGGAAATTGCCGTCTTCCTGCTCGACTTCCAGAAACTCGCCCTCGCTACGGGCCAGCACCGGCGGGTGGCTCAACTGCCACTCCTGGCCGGGCAGGCCGGTGGCCCGGCCCAGCACTTCCTGGCCGATGAACTCGACCTGGCTGGCGGGCACGATGCCGCCCAGCGAGACAGTCTCCAGGGCGCGGATGCGCGGCGCCGCCGAGTAGGCGGGCTGGTTGGGGCGGGGCGCTGTGGCCCGGCAGCGAATCCAGAAGGCCACATGGCCGTCGATATCGCGGGGGCGGGCGCCGAAGGGCACATGGACCACCACCTCGCCGGGCCGGTTCAGGCCGCCGGTGGTGTCGCTTTCCAGGTAGAGCGCGCCCCATTCTTGCGCGGGGCCGTCCCAATACTCCCAGGCCAGCGGCGGGTCCTTCGGATTGACGCCGATGCCCTCGATCTGGCTGTCCACGTCCAGGCGCAGGATATGGCCGCGCAGATCTTCGTAGTAGCCAAAGTACATGGCGTCGTTGGGTTGCGGCGGGTCCTGGAAGATGCCCATGTTGAGCGCGGGCGTGCGCAGCACCGGCATGTAGTCCTGGTAGGTGTAGCCGTCGCGGTTGACGCGCAGGCCGGAGAGGGTGGGCACGTAGATGGTCAGGTCGTAGTCGCTGGAGAAGGTGATCGCCTCCTGCGACTCGGTGCGCACGGTCGCCACCTGGCTGCCCGCCGGGATGGTGACGGCTTCGGGCTGCGGCCCGGTCAGGTAGAAGGTGATGTCGGCGCGGGCGGGCCGCGGTGGCTCCAGCTTCACGCCCAGCATCTCCAGCCACTTGATGTAGTTACGCTGGGGCACCCGGTTAATGCGGTAGAGCAGGATGTCCGTCATGTAGGCGAACAACTCGATCAGCGTCACGCCGGGATCGGAGACGTTGTGATCGGTCCACTCCGGGCAATAGCGCGGGATGAGCCGCTTGGCGTCGTTGACCAAATCCTGGAAACTGCGGTCGTCCAGCTTGGGGACAGGTAATACCATGCTTTGTTACTCCGACCGGATAAGGTAGAAAGGATAGACCAGGTTGCGCTCGTCGTTGGTGGCGCGCACGCGATAGTGGATGGTGATGATCAGCAGGTTGCGCTCGTCGTCGTCGGTGTCCACGTTGACTTCGAGGACCTCGACGCGCGGCTCCCACCACCCAATGGCCTCTTCGACATAGCTTTCGACCAGCCCGGCGGTCGTGGCGTTGTTGGGCGCGAACACCAGCTCATGGATGCCGCAGCCGAACTGCGGGCGCATGTGCCGCTCGCCCTTGGCCGTGCTGAGAATAATGCGGATCGCTTCGTCGATGTCGCGCTCGTGGCGTTGCAGGGCGATCCCGCCGCTGGGACTGATGCGGAACGGGAAGGCCCAGCCACTACCGAGAAAATCGCCGTCGCTCATCGCTGCTCCCTCTAGTTGCCCATTACACTGCCGGGCGGCGGGCCGGTTTCAAACCGGCCCCTACACTGCACAATCGCGGTGGCCGGCCACCAATTGTTCACTACACTGCTGGTGACGGGCCAGTTTGCAACCGGCTCTTACACCGCATAATCACGGGCCGATCAGGACGGTGCTCATGCCGACGATGGCGCTGGTGGGCGCGGGCACCGGGTCGTTGCAAGTCAGGACCTGATCGCCGACGCGCGCCGCCGGCTTGTTGTTGATCAGCACGGTGGGACTCCCGATCATGACCGTGCCCTGGTTGGTGGGCGGGATCGAGAAGGAACCGCCCTGCGGGATATGCGGCGGGCTGTTCACGGCGATGGAACCGAGCGTGGCCGCCGGTTTGCCCTCGATCAGCACGTTTGGGCTTAAGTTGCCCGTCAGCGTGCCGTTGAAGGGATGCGGCAGCGGCGTCGGCACGGGACCGCCCGGACTGGGCACCAGGATGATGTGGATATCCATGCCCACGACCTTGTCGCCCATTTTCGCCGCCGGTTGTGGCATCGCCGGTTCTCCTCTCCACGGCTAGCGGGTATGCAACCACCCTCTAGCCGGTAAATCAGCCCTGCGGCGCGCGAAGTTACGTGCCGCGCGGCCCCATGCTTAGTTCAGCTTGACCAGACCACCTTTGATGTTCACGACAGCGCTGCCGTTCACGTCGATCATCGGGCCGCCGATGGAGACCTTGACCGTGGAATTGACATCCACCCCTTGCGTGCCGTTGATCGTCACCTTGGCCGGGTTGCTGGCGATATCGACGCCCTGCTTGCCGTTGATCGTCACCTTGCCCGGATCGCCCTCGATGTCCACCCCTTGCTGGCCCTTGATCGTTACCTTGCCCAGCGTCGAAGTGATCTGGATGTCCTGGTCGGCGACGATCTCGATCTTGTTGAGCTTGGTGTTGATCTGGATCTTGTTCTTCAGCGTCTTGTCGATCAGCGTGATGCCGCCGGGATCGGGCGTGTCGTCGAAGATCATCTCATGGCCGACGCGGGTGCGGATCACCCGGCGGATGGTCTGGCCGCCGGTGACAAGCTGGCCGGTGGGCTTGGGCAGCGCGTCGGCCCCGTTCCAGACGGCGCCCAGCACATAGCCGTTGTTCGGATCACCGTTCTGGAAGGCGACGACCACTTCGTCGTTGGCCTCGGGAAAGAAGGCAATGCCGCGCACCCCGCCGGTCATCGGGGTCGCCATGCGGCACCAGTAGCTCTCCACGTTGTCGCCCAGCGCGGGGAACTTGACCTTGACCCGGCCCATATTCTCCGGGTCCTTGTTGTTGGTCACGATGCCGACCATCAGGCCGCGCTCGGTGGGCTTGTCGCCGTTCACGCCGGGACCGTGGCCGTTGCCGTTGCTCAGCAGGTCGGTGATGGACATGGTGCCGTCGCCGCCGCTGATCCAGAACTGGATCACGTAGCCCGCCTTGGCGCTGTAGCGATGCAGCGCCCGCGTGACCAGGTATTTACCGCCGAAGCGGTCGCCCACGCCGGTGATGTTGACGAAGGTGCCCGCCTGCAAGGCGGGCCGGCCCGCGCAGGACCCCTCGGCCTGCACAAACCCGGCGGAGAGATGATCCAGCCGGGCCTTGGCGAGTTTATCGGCCTCGGACTGGGTGAACACGGGCAGGTCCACCACCATGCTCGTGCCCTGCCGGCCATGAGCGGCCTGCGCGGCCTGGCCCCCGGTGCGGGCCTCGCCGATGTGATGCGTGTTGGTGGCAGCACTGGCCTGACCCACAATAGCCTGCTTCGTCTTTGGGTTCCAGCCGCGCACCGTCACTTTGGACACTTGATCGATGGTGCTGAGCCGGGCGCGGAACTGCGCCAGGTCGATGCCCCATTCGAGCTTTGTTTCAGGCGGCGCGGGTGGCGGCGGCTCGAAGTGCAGCTTGCGGTCCTCGACAAAAAGCCGGTAGCCGATGCGCCTGGCCCGCTCCATCAGGAACTCCCAGTCGGTCTGGTTGGCCTGCATGAGATACGGATAGACGACCGAAGTCGCCGTCACCTGCGCGCTCAAGCCGGATGCGCCCGCCAGTTGGCGGGCCAGGTCGGCGTCAGTCACTTGCTGATAGGTCTTGGTTTCGCGGACCCGGTGCATCTTATGCGAGCGATCATAGCCCCGCACGACCAGCGTGGCGCGATCCATGGCGTTCAGATCCGGTTCGATCCCCGTGATCTCGCCGACCATCAGCACGACCGCCGGACTCGGAGCCTGGTTGGGCTGCTCCGGAGGCGTGCTCGCGGTGATCTTCACCTCGCTACCGAGCTTGAAGACGTTGTTTTTCAACATCTCCAGTTCGGGGTCCTTCAGGTGGAGGACGAACATATCGGGCAGGTACAGCGAGTCGTCCACCTCCACGCTGATGAGGTTGTCCGAATATTCGGGCTTGATGGCGCCGATTTCGCGCCCATCCACCATAATATAGAACTGGGCGATGTGTAGCGTAGCAGGCATGGCGGTTAACTCTGCATCGGGACGATCAAGAGCCGCTGGCCGGGTTGCAGGCGGCTGGGATCGTCCAGGTCATTGCCGGCGGCCAGGTGGCGCCAGGCGGTGCTGGTGCCGTAGGCGGTAAAGGCGATCCAATCGATGGTCTCGCCCTCCTTGACCACATGCACGGCATAGCCCTCGCGGGCGCCGGAAGTCGGGTTCTGGCCCGGATACTGGCCCTGCTCCTCGGCCTGCATGAACGAGATCGTCACCGTCGAGCGGACCGGCGTGCCGTCCGGGTCGAACAGCGTGAACTTCTGCTGCAACGACGTGATGACCGCCTTGAAGGTCCAGGTGCGGCCCCAGCGGAACTCGACATGGGGCGGCTCGCTCTTTTTGGTCTGCGGGTCCTTCTTCTGGTCGGCCACCTTCATCATCTTCCAGAGGCCGTCAGTGCGTTTGCGCACGTCGCGGTTGCCGCGCTCCTCATAGGTGTCGAACAGCAACTCCATCTGTAAGGTCATCGGCTGGCCGCCGGTATACTTGGGCGGCTGCATCGTCTTGCCGATGGCCCGGTTGGGGGTCCAGGTGTTCTGCTTGGCGAAGGTATACTCCTTGGGCCGGAAGAGGCAGCGCACTTCCTCGTTCGTAAGCAGGTTCTTGATGACAGCTTCCTGGAGGCCGTTATTGGCAGGCATCAGCAGTCCCTCCTTGTGCCGGGCTAGGCCCAGTCACGTTCGCGCTCCACCTCCAAGCGGCGGCGGATAATCTCGTACACAGAATTGGCTAATTCGTCCAGGTCGCCCGCCGCATCGCCTGCGGTGGACTCCTGGTCCTCACCGGAGGCGGCCTGCTGGACGGCGGGCACGCCTTGCTCCTCACCCGACAGGGCCAGCGCGGGCATCCCGGCGCCAAAATCACTATCGACCGCGGCGGCGACCACCTCGGCCCAGGCCGCGGCATCGCTATCATACTCATCGCTCCCGGTATCGCCGATCCAGGCCGGCGCCGCGGGCTCCGGCAGAGACGGCATCATGCCGGGCGCCTGGGCGCCCGCCCAGTTCACCGGCGGCGGCCCGGCGGCCGGGCGCTCCCACACACGCCGCGCGGGAGTCGCCGCCGGTTGCGGACTCGCGAAGCCGATGGTTTCCGCGACCCAGGCCATATCTTGCGGCAACACGCCGCTCGCCTCGGCGGCGGGCACGACAAAGCCGCCATAGGGCACGGCCAGCGGCATCGTCTCCGAACCCGCAGCCGGCGCCCCGTACATCTGGTCGAGGGCGGCGATCCAGGCTTGCGCCGCATCGGTTCCGCCGGTATCCGCATCGATCCCCGACTCGGCGTCGAGGTACGGGGCCGCAGCCTGGGCCGGATCGGCGGTGAGCCAATGGGCGCCCAGCGCGGGCACGAAATCGGCCAGCGAGCGCCCGGCCAGCGGCGCTCGCCCGCCCAACCCGGCGGGCGGGGTCCAGGCGACCGGCGCCGGGCCAGAGGTCGCGGACGGGCCGAACATTACACGCGGTTGGCCGCTATAGTCGCCAATCCGCGCCGGCACCGGTGTTCCACCCGTCGCGCCCAATGTTGCCGGACCAAAGATTACGCCAGGTTGGCCGCTATAGGTCTCCATCCGCTCCGGCGCAGACGGCCCACCCGTCGCGCCCGGCGTTGCCGGGCTGCCGGCACTCCAGGCATAAGCGAGGGGCGTTGCGGGCGGCGCCGCGTGCTCCCAGCCGGACGCGGCGGCACCGGGCAGCGCGCGCTCGAAAGCGCCCCAGATGCGGCTCCACAGACCCTCTTGCCCGGCGGTGCTCAACGCTGTCACCGGGACCAGCGGAGTCTGGACCCGCGCCAGCACACCGGCCATCGAGTCGCTGTCGCTGTCCATCCAGGGCGGCCCGGCCGGCGCCTCGTCCATCTCCGCCGCGAATGGGTCGAAGGCGGCGGCGGGCGTGCCGGCCCAGGCGGGCGCTTCGGGCGCGGCGGGCAGATCGCCCGCCGCCGGAACGGACGGCATAGCGAGCGAGGGGCCGGGCGCGAGTAAGGGCGCCGAGGGCGCGGGCGGCGCGGCGGCTACATCTGCGCCGGCAGCAAACGGCGCGGGCGGCGCGGCGGGCGCGGCAACAGCCCGCTGAACGGGCATCGGCGGGGGAGTCGTCTCGTACCCAGCGGGGCTATCCTGGCCAGCATCGGTGGGCGGCGTGGCGCGGCGTGCCCAGGGCATATCAAGCGGCGCGGGACCGGCGGCAGGCGCGGACGGTTCCGGCGTGCCGCCCAGCAGGCGGCCGATGAGGGCGCTCAGCAAGCCGCCCATACCACTCACCGGACGCGGCTCGACCAGCGGGGCAGCCGCCGCAGGAACGAGCGCGGATTCCGGCAGGGCCGGCAACTCAGGCGGTGCGTCAGGTTGCCCGCCGGTATCCAACGCAGCCGGCAGCACCGGCGAGGTCTCGACCTGCACCGGCACGCCGGCCGGCGCCGCGCCGTACTCCCCAGACGGCGGCCCGCCGACCTGCGCCGTGCCGTGCTCCCCAGACGGCGGCACGTCGAGGGCCGGGGTGGTGCTCGTAGCGGCGAACACATCCGCACCGGCAGAGATAGGGGCGGGGGCGCCGGACTCCGCGCCGGGGGCCGGGGGCACGGGCAGCAGCGCGGGCACAGGGGTCATGGACGCGGGCGGGGCCGCGGGAGCCGGCACACCTATCGTGGCGACCGGCGGGGCCGCGGCTGGCGGCGCTCCGCTCTCGTACTCCGCGACGCTATCGGATTCGGCGGCAGGCGGCGTGGCGCGGCGTGCCCAGGGCATATCGAGCGGCGGGGGACCGGCGGTGGGCGCAGGCGGCTCCGGGGTGCCGCCCAACAGGCGGCTGACGATGGCGCTCAGCAATCCGCTCGGCGCGGGCGCCGGGCGAGACTCGTCCCGCGGGGCGGGCGCGGGTGCAGGGACGGCCACCGGCGTGGCCGGCGGGGCCACCGGGGGCACGACAGGCACCCCGCCCGGCGCCGCCGGCAACGGCACGCCTATCTCGACAGGCGTGGGCGGCGCCTGCGAGGCATCAACGGGGGCTAGCGCCGACGGCGGCGCCGGAGCCGGGAGCGGGGGGGATGCCGGCGCAGGGGCGCCAGGTACTTCGGCGGACCGGGCGGCCAGCGATTCCAGCGCGTGCCGGATCGGTTCCGGCAGCGGGATCACCGCCGTTACGCGATCCACCAGGCGGCTGAACAGACCCGGATTCGCCGTAGGCAGATCCGCAGTTCCGATCACGGCCTCCGGTGAGGTTGCAGCCCGTGCGCGAGCGGCCAGCGGCATCGCCAGCGGCGTCACGTCTTCGGGCGGCGGGGCGCTTGTGATCGCCTCCGGTGGGCGATCCGGCACGGCGGCCTGCGCCGGATCGCCCGTTCGCTCCGCGCGCTCCGGCCCGGCGCCCGGCGCCTGATCCCATGTCCGCTCCGGGCGGGCCAGGAGATCGCTTGGCGCAACAAGGTCGCGATTGAGTTCGGTTGCCAGGTTGGCGGCGGGGCCGGCCCACAGCGGCGCGGGCGGCGGGGCCGGCGTATAGGCCAGGCGGACGACGGGGGGCGCGGCTTCCAGCGCGGGCGGCGCGCTCTCGACCGGCGCCGCCACCGGCAAACGCGGCAACACGCCGGCAGGCTCCGGCCCACCGGCAAAGGCAACGGGCGGCGGGATTGGGGTATCCCCACGCACGGGCGCGGCCACCGGCGACCAGCGCGGCGCGGGTTGGTTTTGCGCCGGTGCTTCTTCCCGCACGACGACCGGGCGAACGCGCCAGACCAGGTCCTGATCCCAGCGCGTGGGCGCAGGCGGGGCGGCAGCAGCGAGCGGGCTTCCCGCAGCGCGCGGCAGCGGCGCCAGCGCGCCGAGCACGGGCGCCGTCACCAGCGGGGCGGCGGGCACGAGGGCCGGGCCGGGCGTGTAGCCGACCTGGATGCCGCTAGGCGGCGCGGCGGGAGCGGCGGGCGCCATACCGGCGGGCGCCGCAGCACTCCCGGTCGCAGCAGGCATCCGTTGCACCGGCGAGGCGGGCGCCAGGGCTGGCCCTGCAAGCGGCATGGCACTACCGGCAGCGGGCGGAGGCGAGACGGCGGTCATCGGTAGCAGGCTCATGCGCGGTTCGGCGGGCGGCGTAGTGTCCGGCGCGGTGGGTGCAGTCGCGGCCGGGCGGATGCGCCAGACCAACGGCGTCTCCGGCACAGGCGCCGGACCGAGGATGGTGAAGCCGGGAGCGGCCGGTGGAGCGGCGTCCTGGCCCATGCGATAGGCGATCCGGCGGGCCAGCGCAAGCGGCGGCGCCAGCGGTGCCGGCGCCACGGGCGGGCGCGTCACCTGCTCCCAGAGCGGGACGCGCTGCACCGGGGCAGCAGGCGCAGGCGCCGCCGGTGGCATGGCCGTCACAGGAGCAGCGAAGCGCGGCGCCACGGACGGGACCGGCGGCACAAATGCGGCGCGGCCCGGCGGCGGGGATGCGTAGCTCGGCGGAGCGACGTTACCTGGCGGGGATGCGTAGCTCGGTGGAGCGACGTTACCTGGCGGGGGCGCGGAACGGGCGCTGCTCGACGGGGGCGGCGAAACGGGTGCGAAGGGCGGCGCAATCGGCGGCGAAACGGGCGAAGCGGGCGCGAAGGGCGGCGCGGGTGGAACCGGTCGCGCGGGCGAGAAGGTGGGCGGCGCGGCACGCGGCGCAAGGTACGGAGGGGCCGCTTCGCCCGCATCATCCTGCGCCGGGGCCACCGGGCGCACCCGCCAGACGAGATCCACGGCCGGGGGCCGGGGCGGCGCGGACGACGAGGCGGTGCTCAGCGGGGTGCTGGCGGGCGGGGTATATCCCAGGCGCCGGGCGACCTGCTGCCAGAGCACCGCGGGCCGCAGCGGGCGCGCCGCAGGGCCGGCATACGGCCCAGCCAGCCGCGCCAGGATCGCTTGCACCATACGTCCCGCCGCGCTGCCGGCCAGCATGACCATGCCGCCCGACGCAGGCGCCGCCGGACGGGCCGCGCCGCGACTCGCCTGGGGATCCGGGTTGTTACCGCGCGTGCTCATCGGTTACCTCAGCAGTAACCCCTTGTGGGTCAACTTTAGCGTTTGCACCGCCGCCACGCTCTGCCCGGCGTTGAGTTGCGGGCCGGTCCACTTCACCGGCAGCGCCTCCTGGAACTCCCACGCCTGGGTGCGGTTGCTCTTTTGATCGACCATGATGATCGAGACATGCCGGCGCTGGAAGGGCGGTCCCTGGATCACCTGCTTGTACCAGTTCCAGAGTTCCATCGAGGTGGTGATGCCGTTCTTCAGGGTAATGTCGGAGACCTTGGTGCGCCCCGGCAGGCGGTGGACATGATCGTTCCGCCCGCCCTCCTGATAATCGGTCACTTCGGTTTCGATATCGAGGCCGGACACCTCCTGGAAGATCGCCTCGGTTATGCCGTCGATCTCGACGTAAAACCGGTAGGAGACCAGCACATCGGTCCGATTACTGGTGCCTGACACCATGGTCATTCCGTCCTTTACCTGTACGCCGCGCGCAGGCAGATGGTTAGCGCCAGCCGCGGGCGCAGCGTTCGCGGTCGGTCAGCAGTTCCTGCACGAGCAGGCGATACACCCGCTCGGCCACTTCCTCCGGGTCGGGCGGCGCGGGCGCCCGGCGCGCGTTGGGGGCCTGCTGGGCCTGCAGCGCCGCCGCTTCCACCGCCACCGCCCGCGCCTCGCCCGCGGACAGGCCGGAAGCGGTCGATCCCTGTACACGCTGCACCGCGGGAGGCCGGCCCGCGGGCGCCAACAGCGGCAGCGGGGCGACAGGCGCAGCGCCGCTCTGCTCGACCGCGTGGGTCATTTCGTGCGCCAGCAGCGCCACGCCCTGCGGCGTCAGCGGGTGGACCAGCGCGGGCTGCACGTAGACATGCCGCCCGGCGGTGAAGGCCCGCGCCCCCACCCGACCCGCCAGATCGCCGGCCTGGCCCGTGTCGTGGACCCGCACATCGCTCAGCGAGCGCCCGATCAGCCGGCTCACCCAGGGGCCGGCGCCGGCCCGGTCGGGCGTGGGGGCCTGTTCGCGTTCCGTCTCGTCCATCGCCGCCTGTGCTCCGCTCACTCTTCGACGTTAAGCTGCCGGTTGATGCCGGCGATCTGCTCCACCCACGCCCGCCGCTCGTGGTGCTCCAGCTCTAAGATCTCCTGGCGCGGCCAGTGAAAATAATAGGCGATATAGGCTACCTCTTCCCGGAGCTGATCAGGAGGGTAGCCGGTTATCCCCCCGCCGGCACTAACTCCACCTCGAACTCGTGATTGCACGCCGGGCACTGGGCGGGGATCGTGACGTGCTCCGCCTCGTTGATGCGCCGGTAGAAATCCTGCAAGTAGGCGAAATCGGCGGAAAAGAGCTTCTCGATCACGCCGGTATGCACATCTTCGAGCGTGCCCAGCTTGGTGATCACCTTCGACAGGAGCACCACGGTCAGATACGCCTGGTTCTGCTTGACGCGCATATCGCGCATGGGCGTGATCTCGTCCATCGCGGTCGCCAGGCGCATCACGCCGTGGCGGTGCAGGTTGCCGTCGCTATCGACGTAGCCCCGTGGCAGGGTAAATTCATACTCGGTCTGCAACCCCTTTTCGGCGCGGGGTTTGCTGTTCGTGCCGACCATACTTTGCTCCCATCAATGAACAGGGCGGGGGCAAGGGGGGCGCCCGCCGTGGGATACGCCCCCTTGCCCCGCCGGATCGCGGAACGCCGGGTTTACTTGACGCGAGTCAGCTTCTCGTGCACGATCTCCAGCTCCTCGACGCCCACCTCGTTGGTCGACGAGTTCATCGAGGGGCCGCTGATCTTGCGCGGCCAGGCGCGGATGAAGTTCCAGCGGGCCACTTCGGCGCCGGTCTGGTCCACCATGAC
>JAICKM010000882.1 GCA_025927935.1 Chloroflexia bacterium
CCCTCTCCATCGTTGATGACGGCATCGCCGATAAGCGGTGGATGATCTTCCACCACCGTGGTCACGTCCCCCAGGCGTATCGCCTGCCCATCGCGCACCTTGATCGTCACGCGGCCCAGGTCATCGGGCGACAAAATGGGCAAGACGTGCTGCACCCCGAGCCGTTGATTGGGCGTATCGATAAACCCGCCGGTCCCGATCGTCGTTCCATTGGAATACTTCAATGTCCCGACGCCCAGGGAGTCCCCGGTGGTCTGCAAGATCTCGTTTAGAGAAAGCTCGTGTGCGCCCAACCGTTCGGGATCGATCTGCACCTGCAATTGCCGCTTGCGGTCGCCCCAGACGGCCACATTCGCTACACCGGGCACGCTCATCAAGCGCGGCCGGATCTTAAACCGGGTGAGTTCCGACATATCGATCAGCGACAGGTCCTTGGAGGACAGCCCGATCTTCATGACCCGGCTGGTCGAGGACAAGGGTTGGAGAAGCGTCGGTGGGCGGGACACATTAGGCAACGTGGATGCCGCCAGTGCAATACGCTCTTGCACTAATTGCCGGGCCAGGATAAGGTCGGTGCCCGGTTCGAAGATGAGGAGGATAGACGACAGACCGGGCACCGATTTGGAGCGCATAATATCCAGCCGGGGCGTACCGCTCAGCGCCTCCTCCAGCGGCACGCTGATGAGCGCTTCCACTTCGGTGGTGGTTAGCCCCAGCGCTTCCGTCTGAATCTCCACCCGCGGCGGCGCGAACTCGGGAAACACGTCTACCGGCATCTCGCGCAGCCGGGCAACGCCGAAGAACATCACCGCCACCGCGACACCGAGCACCAGGAAGCGGAATTTCAGGCTCGCCCCAACGATCCAACGCATCATGGCTGGAGATCTCCTCTCCTACCTAATCAGTCTAATCAGTGGCCGACGCCGAACTCGGTGCCGAGCAACTCGGCTCCACCGACGGTCACAACCGCCGTCCCGGTGGGCGGCCCCTCCGACAGTACGGCCCGGTCTCCCTCGATATAGTCAACCACGACCCGATGCCGGACGAAGGTGCGGGGTTCGCTGCTGGTGTAGGCCCAGGTATCGCCGTGGGTGTCATAGACCACCGCGGCATAGGGGATCAGCTTGCGCGGCGCGGTGCTCCCCGCCAGAGTCAGTTCCACATGCACCCGCTGCCCCGCGGCCAGCCCGTGGCCGGCGCTATTAACCACATAGTACAGTTCCCCTGTCGCGGCCTGGGGGGCGGCAGCCTGCGTCTCGACGGGCTGGCCCGGCACGCCTGCGCCCGTACCATCCAGCGGCAGCACACGCACGAGTTGGCCGCGGTCCACTTTGCGCAGGTCGGCGGCGGGCAGAGGCACCCGTACCCAGACTCCGCCGGGCGCGGGCTTCGTCGTCGTATTCGGCGGTCCGGCATCCGGCAGGCTCACCGCGCCCCCCACGCTCCGCTTGCGCGTGACCTGCTCCTCGCGCACCGGGGCGGTCTGGATCTTGAGCCGATTGATCGCCTGCTCGGACAACACCACATAATGGAGGTCTCCCCCGGCGATCGGGGTGATACCGGCGGGTGGGTTTGCGTGCGACGCGACGGTTTTGGGCGGCGAGCCGCATCCCGCGAGCGGTAGACCGGCAATCAGCAATATCCCAATGATCCATAGATTACGGTACTTCATGGTCTGTTCCTTCCAGGCGTCTAGCGACCCATTAAATAGCCGATGTACCCTGCACTCGCGGATCGATCATCCCGAAGCCGGGCTGATGGCTTCCTGCGGCACTCGCACGGGCGCGGGTTGCGGGCGGGATGCAAATCGCAAGTAGAGGGCGGGCACAATAAACAGGTTGAGCAGCGTCGAGGTGAACAGCCCGCCCAGGATCACCACGGCCATCGGGTGCTCAATCTCATGGCCCGGCAGGTTGCCCGCCACCACCAGCGGCACCACCGCCAGCCCCGTCGCTAACGTCGTCATCAAGATGGGCGACAGCCGTTCGCGCGCCCCGCGCAGCACCAGCGCGGGGCCGAAGGCTTCGCCTTCCTGCTCCTGCAGGTGCTGATAGTGGTTGATCAGCATGATCCCGTTGCGCGCCGCGATGCCCAGCACCGCGAGAAAGCCGACCAGCGACCCCAACGAGACCACCCCGCCGCTCAGATACGCCGCCAGCACGCCACCAGCCAGGGCCGAGGGCAGGGTCACGAACGACAACACTGCCAGCCGCCAGCTCCCGAAGGCCGCTTGCAAAAGGAGGAAAATCCCGATGACGGCGGCCAGGGCGAAGCCCTGTAACCGCTGCTCGGCGGCCTGGCGCTCGACGTACTCGCCGAGCAGTTCGGGGTGATATTCCAGCGGGAAGTCCACGGTCGCGAGGCGCTGTTCCACGTCGCGGGCCACAGCGCCCAGATCGCGCCCACGCACGCTCAGGCCCACGTCGATGCGCCGCGAGGCCGCTTCCCGCTTGATGATATTCTCCGCCGGGATGATGCGCACCGTCGCCACGTCCTCCAAACGCACCTGCCCACCCGCGGGGGTGTCGATCAGCAGTTCGCGCAGGCTGGTCAGGCTATGGCGTAGTTCGGGGGTGCCCATCACCACCACGTCGAACACCTTTTGCTCCTCAAACAGATTCCCGACTTCAAGACCGTTCACCAGGGTCGCGGCGACCCGGCGCACATCGCCGGGTTTGAGTCCATACGGTTCCGCCCTGGCAAGATCGACCTTGATCTCGACCTGTGGCTCCTC
>JAICKM010000016.1 GCA_025927935.1 Chloroflexia bacterium
CCCGAAACGGGTAAGGAGGTACGGGTCTTTCGCGGGCACACCGGGACCGTGTTCGACGTGGCCTTCTCGCCCGACGGCAAGTATCTGCTGACCGCCGGCGGCGACGGCACCGCCCGGCTATGGGACGCCGTCACCGGCAAGGAGCGGCGCCGTTTTCTGGGCCACACCGGCGACGTCGACGCCGTGGCGTTCTCGCCTGACGGCAGATACGTACTGACGGGCGGCGCCGACCAGACGGTGCGCCTGTGGAATGCAGAGACCGGTCAGGAACTGCGCCGGTTTACAGGGCATCATGGTGTGGTGGACTCGGTAAGGTTCTCGGCAGATGGCAAGTATGTGCTTACCGCCAGCCAGGACCAGACGGCGCGGCTCTGGTATACCGACTACCACGATACCATCCATTATCTTTGCGGCTTGCTGACCGGCGACCTGACGCCGGACGAGCGCACGCAATACGGCATCGCCGACCAGGGGCCGACCTGCCCGGCGCGGTAGGACGTGTTCTATTTGCGAGTAATGACCTTCAGCAGAGGATCAGGCTACGACAGTGCCTTGTTGATAGCGTACAGATCCGTTCGAATCCTCTTCACGGGCCGGTTAGGGGCCAACACCGGCACGTCGGCCACCAGCCGCAACGACGGGGATTCGGATCCCTGCTGACGCGCGAGGCGGCGGCAAAGAAGGCGCGCGCCGGGGCGGCGTTCCATCTGAGGGACACGCCGGAGGCTATCGTCGCCCCACCGAACACACCGCCGGCACAAGGGCCGGGCGGGTACAGGCGGTCCCGCCCCGCGGGTCCACTGGTCCCTAGTGACCCCTACTCCAACGCCCACCGCCCCGGCCGTGACTCCGCGTTAGCGCTTGGTGGACTGACTGGCGGCTCGCCTGTCCGCAGCGCAGGTGCCCGGGCGGTAGGTACATTCGTGATACACCAACCGCGTGAACGCCTGCGGTAGAGTATAGCCGATCCAGTGCTATAGTGGGCGGGGCGCGAGAGTCAAGGCCAGCGACAGGATTGCGAACGGGTGCGGGAGTCCTGTCCTACATGCCAAATCCAGGGCCTGCTTCCAGACTCAAGCCCGTTTGTTGGACAAGCGTCTTAACGAGCTCGTGCGCCAGCTTCCGCTCACCCGGCAAGGGCGCGTCTGGTGCGCGAGCCGTCCCGGGTGCATGTCGCGCCGACTCCGTCTCTGCTTCTTTTAGCAACTTGAAAATGAATCGTCGTTCGGCACTGCCCGGGGATCCCAGTTTAAGCCGCGTATCTAAATACTGCATTAGCGATTCCGCTTTGTGCTGGACAGGGGCCGGAATACTCTCAGCATCATGGAGGGCGATAAACTTATCCAGGTGTTTACATAGTTCATAGGCGTTCGTGTGGATTGCATCCGCCTGATACGCCAGCGCCGCCTTCCTATCGGACGCAGTATAATCCTCAGACCACGCAAATGTATCGTGCCGCATCTCTAAGTACGTGGCTGTTTCCGACCGAAGGCTCCTGAGAAAGTCGGGAATGAAATCAATGTCGCGAAACGCTTCGATGAAAAGATGGCATGCCCCTTCGTCACCTGTGCGCGCAATGTACTTGAGTAACCTGGGTTCCAGGTCCATCCATTGAAGCAGGGGGCCATAATCCAGTGTCTCTTGTGCGTGCTGCTTGGCAGCATGGTATTCCTGCACCTGCCTAACCAGTTCGGCTAACTCCGCCGATGGATCCATGGGGCTACTCCTTATCCGCGAGACTCGTCAACCAGGTGATCTGGACCTCGTGTACCAGATCGAGCGCCTCCGTCTCCAGGATCAGGTCCGCAGGCGGGTCCCGGCCAACTTATCGGCGACGGCCCGCCTGCAGCGCGCGCTGTCCAGCAGCATCGCCCAGACGGCGGGGGCGGTGCTGGTAAAAGCGCGCGCCGGCCCATTGGCCGGCCTTGCGAGCAGGGCCCGACCGGTGACCGGGAGACCGCCTCACTCGGTCAGGACAGCGGCTGCAAGGGTGGTCAATCAGGTGCCGCCGGCGATGTTATAGGGGAAGTATTCCAACCAGGCGAACACCCAGTTCTGTAAGATCCAGACCAACACATAGAGTCCCAACCCCAGGAGCACCGCTCGGCCCAGCAGAGCGCCGAGGCTGTAGCCAATGCCCCGCCCACGGACCACATCCAGCCAGACCGCCAGCACCAGGCCGAGGCCGGCGCCCCCCAGCACGGCCGCCCCGATCATCGTCGACGCCACATCGGGCAAGAATACCACCAACATCAGATACGCCCCCACACCGCCGAGAAACAGATTCGTCATGGCCGCCGCTAGCCGGTCGGACTCGCGCACCCCGCCACTCGGGCGCGCTGAGAATCCGGAGGATTGTCGAGACATTACGGTTCGCGTTCGCTCCTTCCTGGATTGCGTGATTAAAGAGCTATTTGCGTAAGTCCTGACCCGCGCCCGCCGCTTGCCTGAGCCCTTTAGCTCGGCGTGCTTTGACCAGATCGTACCGCCCGCTTGAACTGACCAGAGCTATCAACCACCGTCCGTATGATCCCTGCATCACTGGTCAGTGATCCTCGTGCCGCGCCCTCGATTCATTTCCGCTGCCCAAGCCACCTAAGCATCGGTTTGATCAACATGTGTGATTGCCGCAGGGTACGTGTAACCACAATACTTTCGGCATCCCTGGTATTCATCAGGTGCGCCGCGACTCGATGCACCGCCGGTGCATCGTTCGGCAGGTCCTTGCGGCCCTCGTACGCAAACCCCCACCAGGCACCCCGCTGGCGGGTGCGCCTCGCCCTCACTCTAACTCCGCACGCCTCCTGCTCTGCCAGCCCGCAGCCCCACGCGGCGCTGGACAGAACGTGCCGTCCAGCGGCGGCCTCAGGTTGAGGCCGGCCTAGCCCCGCGCGGGTGGACGCGCCGGCGCAGGGCGGCATTACTGTTCGCCGCGGGCCAGCCCAGACTGAGCAGCAGCCCCACCCCGCCCGCCAGCCCTACCCCAATCCCTAGCGCCACCCCCGCTAGCGGCGCGAACGTTTGCTCGGGTTGCTGCGCGCGCACCGTGGCCGCCAGCGTCGCGGGTGCCGTGATCACCACCACCCCGGTGAGCGCCTGGTTCACCTGCTGCTCGGCACGCCGGATGCGCAGTAGATCATCGCTTTTCTGCGCCAGATCGCGCGTTTTCTCTAATTGGCGCAGCTCAAACGTCCGTGCCGCGATCTCGCTTTGCAGCTGGTTCATCCGGGTGATGTGCTGTTGCAGGGCGGGGGAGATCGAGCTCACGGGGCTTACGGCGCTGCTCGGTAGCGGGGCGCGCAGGTGGCTCTCCAGGTCCGTGATCCGCCCCTGGATGTCCCGCTGGAGTTGCTCCGTGGCGGTGCGCGTGGCGTCGAGGGCGCCGAGTTGGGCTGCCCGGCTGGCTGGTGGCGCGCCATCCGCCACGCGGAGTTGCACCTGGAGCCCATTATCGGCCGCCGTGCCCAGGTCCAAGATCCGCGCCTGCAGCAGGACTAAGCTCACCTGATTGCTGTAGAGCGTATGCGGGTCGTCCGGCCCCTGGCCGATGCGGATACGCAGACTCGCCAGCTCGCCCAGTAATTGGTCCAGGGTAGTGGCCGCGCTGTGCGCGGTGGTAAGTTCGCGCTGCATGGTGGCCCGCGCGGTGTCATAGAGGGCGAAGTCGGTCGTCGCCTGGCTGGCCAGGGCGGCGGTGACGAAGGCCTGGGTTTGCTGCAGTTCCTGGGTCAGGGCCGGGATGGGATTGTGGGCCAGGAACGTCTCCAGGGCGCGCTGGGCGGCATCGCGATCGGTCGTAGTGTGCGTCAGGGCCGTCTCGACATCCACCGCGGCCGTTCCGGCATACAGCTGATTGATCTGGGCGACCCCCTCCTGAGCCCAGATATTCGCCAGCCAGGTGGCCACGTCGGGCTGCTCATCGGTGGCGCGAACATAGACAATATCCGCCACCCGCCGCACGGTAATGGCGGCCCGCAAGTCATCCGCGGCCACGGAAGCCAGCGCCCGCCCCGCCGGGTCGGTGGTGGTGGTGATGCGCTGCTGGACCTGGGCGGCGACCGGTGCGGAGGTCAGCAGGATCGGGGCGTTCTGCACCAAGCGTTGGGCGTCGGCGCGGGCGGCAGTCGGGGCGGCCGGGAGGGCGACGGGGGGTACCGGTTGGAGCAACAGCAGGGTTTCGGCCGTATAGGGGAGCGTGGTCGCGCGGTGGAAGGCCAGCAGGAGTCCGATGCCGCTCACGACGAGCACAATCAGGCTCAGCAGCAGGCTGTGGCCTTGCAGGCGGTGGCGCAAATCGCGGTGGCTCGATTCCGGTGACATGGCGGGTCAGTGCCCCTTGCCCATAACACGCGCGGCAGCGTGGGGGTGTAATGGCGACAGGTTGCGACAGGCCCGGGACACGGGCACGGCCCGGACTCGTGGTGAGGTATGGCGATGTGGGGCAGCTCTCCGCTCTAACCGGTGAGTCGCGGTGCGCGCTGGACGCGGCTCGCGCTCTCGATACCCTAGCTCCCGGCCCTCTGTGGTGTGACGGCGCGGCAGGTCCAGTATTGGGCCCAGCAGGGGCATCGCTCCCACGCGCTCGACGATCCCACCCGGTTCCATAGGGATGCGGTGGACAGGTCTCTCCTGATCCACCTGATCCACCAGGGGCTGGATCAGGGCGCGTCCCTGCGCGCGGCCGTGCCTGCCGCGCAGGCGTATTGGGCAGCCCAGCTCTGCACGTAGCGCCCAATGCACCGCGTGGATCCTGCGACGCGTCCGCACGTGGCCCTGGAGCTGGGCGCCGGCCAACACAGCGTGCAGTGGCTCTGCAAGGTGTTCGCGGGGCGGGAGCCGCCCCAGCAGACCGGATAGCTCAGAGGCGCCGGCGCCGCGCCGGATCGGCAGGGTATTGCCGTTGCAGCGTGTATGGGTGAGGATCGGCCTGGGCATGTAGCGCTTAATCCTTATCGTCGGCGGCGGCCCGCAAACGCGCCTCCGCCTTGGCCAGGATGGCGTGCACCTGGCGCAGCCGGGCCGTGAGCTGCTCTAGTTGGCTGCTCGCCTGCTGGAGTTCCGCCCGCGCCTGCTTACTTTCTGCCCGAAGCCGAGCGGCACGTGCCAGGAGGCGTGCTTCTTCCGTCGTTGTCGCTTGCGCATCCGTCCCGGTTCCGACCAGCAGGGGAGCGGGCGGCTCGGTCCAGTTCGCCATGGGTCGCGGTCCTTTCTCTCGTTGGGTCTACCCGGCGGGCAGGCCCCTGGCGTCAGTCCGGTGGGCCGCCGCCGTTACGATGCCCCTTGGTAATCTCCGTGCCAATGGCGGTAATGGCATCGGAGATCAAGCCCAGGGCGCTGACAGCCGCGCTGGCCTGATCCGGGTAGGGACCGTCCAGCAACGTCCCGCCGCGTGGTGGATTGGATTCCACCGACCGGATCAGCCGCACATACCAGCCGTCCGGCTGGGCAGCCACAGCCAGATCGACGATCCACATCTCGCTACCGACGGCCACCCGGACGGTTTCCAGGGGCTCCCAGGCCCACGAGTTGTGGTCCAGCGGGTGCCGCGCCATGTCAGGTGTCCCGCCCCGTCGCTGGCGGGGCGGGGTGCTGGACCACCTGATCCATGCCCGCCCGGCTGAGGGCCAGCCGAAACCGGGCCGCGACATGATGCACCCGCTGGACCAGTTCGCGGGCCAACTCGGGCTCATCGGACAGCGTCTGTTCCACAAAGGCCACGAAGAGTTGCTCCTGCACTGTCGTCATGCGCACGATGTCCTGGATCACCGCCAGATCGACCGCGGTCCCGATCACCCGGTCGATGCCCGCCAGGTCGACCGTGCCACTGCCCAGTGCCGCGGCAAATTCCCGGGCGTCGCTCGTGGCCTGGCGGGCCTGGGCCATGGGAGGTAGCGCGGCGTAATGGCCGCCCACGAGAGCATACGCCTGCTGGGTCAGAGTGGCAATGGCGGGCTGGTGGGTGGCGAGAAACGTCAGGATAGCGGGCTGGTGCGGGCTGATCATGCGAACCTCCCTACTTGCCGACTGCGCCATCCACGGCGGCGCCCGTTCCGTTGCCGTGGATGGCACCCTCCAGCGCGTCCAGTGCCTCGCGGATCAAGCCGTGGACAGTGGCCAGCGCGCTCATCACATTCGGGTACGGCCCCATGCGGCGTACGCGGGCTTGGTCCGGTGCGTCCGCTTTATAGGTCCGGACCCGGAGATAGTAGGCGTCCGGGCGCCGGCCAAGGGCGAATTCCGCAATCCAGATCTCGCTCCCGGCATCTACCTGCAGCGCATCGACCGGCGCCCAGGTCCAGGTGGTATCGTCGACTCCCATATCGAACATCGCAGCTCCTACGCGTGTGGCGTATTCTCCGGTACAGCCGCGGCGGGGGGCAACCCCCGGTCGGGATCGGTCCCAGTGTCGAGCATCATGCTGATCGTTGCCAGCGTATTGGCCAGTTCCACCAGATGGGGCCGCAGCGCCGGCCGGATTCGCGCCCAGGCTTTGACCAGGCGTTGGAACTCCCGATCGGAGTTGGCCGCCAGGGCCAGCCCGGCGGCCTCCAGTGGGCGGGTCTCATCGACGAGATCGGCCAGACTAATGCTCAGGGCGGTGGCGAGGCGGCCCAGCACCGGCGAGGTGGCATGGGTTTCGCGGCCTCGTTCCAGCATGGAAATATAGGTGGCGGTCACCTGCACGCGGGTCGCCAGTTGGGCCTGGGTCCATCCATGCGCGCGCCGCAGCGCCCGAGTCCGCGAGCCTAACACGGGCGATCCCTTCTCACCCATCCCGTCTGCAACCCAGACGGGTGGCTAGAGTAGCGCGGCATTCGACAGATCGTACCCCGCGGCCCGGTGCCGCGGGGAGCGTGCTGCCGAGGGACCTCCACTAATCGCGAGCGTCAACTAAGACAACAGCGCCCTACGGCGTCCGGCGGGCCCAGGCACCAGGGCGCGGGTTACAGGTAATGCGCCAACCGGGGATACAACGGGTGAATGGCGATATCGGGATCGAGACTAGAGGGCTCCGTATACGTCACACACCGATCGTGCCGCAACTCTTGGAGCACCCGCAGCACGGCCGCCACGTCGACCTCCCAGTCTTGGCCTTGCAATTCCGCCACGACATCGGTCAGCCACACCGGCGTGATTCCGTCCGTGTGCATGCTATCCAGCACCTGGGCGACGGCGCGTTTGAGATCTACCGGCATGCCGGGTCCTTGCTGTAAGTGAGCGCGTCAGCTAACGCGCCGAGGGCCAGGGTACCCTTAGGTGCTAAAGGTTGCGTGTGGTGAGTATCCCGCGGGGCGCGGTTTGCGCGGCGGGCGCGATGCGGGCCTGCCCAGGATGTGGGCGGGCGGCCGGCGGGTGCACCGGCGAACTATTCTCTGGGGCCGTATTGCTATGGCCTCAGCGCGATCGGTAGGGCGGCGAGCGTGCGCCCGGCGCGGCCGCCATAGGGCGATTGTAACAGGTTGGGGGCGCCAGAGCAAGCGTGATTGGCGACGAATTTGTTACAGATCGTCAACGATGCTCGCCGGCAACAAACTTGCGTTGCTTACATCGCACCTGTTTCCATGGCCGGCCCGCGCCGGTGTTCGCCATGCGGCGAGATTCGCTACTTGGGCGGGATCCTGGGATGCCGCGCGCATCAGGGCGGCCCCGACGCGCGGGCACGGGTAGTGCGCATCCCGGCTCACGCGGCATAGATGCGGAGCGGCCTGGGGTCGCCCGTACCTCGGCAGATCGCGAGGTACTCAGCCCGCGCCGCGACCGGCGCGAGCACATTATCGCCTGCGGCGGCGTTTCCGAATATAGGGACCGCGAGCGCAGCTCTAAAGGAGGGTGTGGTATGACTATTAGTCTTATCGATTTGCTGATCTATCTGGTGATTGCGGCCATTGCCGCCATTATTGCGGAACGGATCGTGGGCGCGGGGCCGTATGGCATTATCGGGACGATCATCCTGGGGGTGGTCGGCATCTTTGTGATGGTGAACCTGCTGCACTTTGTGATCCCCGGCGATCCGGTGATCGGGGGGGTGCCGATTCTCACGGCGATCCTGGGGGCGATCATCGTCGACGCACTCTACTTGGCGGTGATGCGGGGGACGCGGCGGCGCCTGTGAGCGGTGCGAACGAAGTGCGCACACCTTGCCCGGGGGCGGGGCCGCAGAATCGCTGTAGCTTGGGGGCAGCAACGCAGTGGCTTATCCGCGGGACGCTGAACGCGTGGGGCGGATGCACCCACTACCCGGACAACGGCAGGGAAGCCGATCTATTCGCTAAACCGCCGGCCGGGAGTGGTCCTGCGGATCAGCCCGCGCTCAGGACTGGTCCGGCCCGCCCACGGGCAGGGCTACCCGGAAGGTTGCGCCCGCTCCAGGCCGGCTGCTTACGGTAATCGCGCCCCCTAGCTCTTCCACGATCTGGCGCGCGATATAGAGTCCCAAGCCGAAGCCGCTGTAAGCGTTCGCGCCCACCGCCCGTTCATAGCGCTCGAAGATGCGGCCCTGGTGCTCGGGCGCGATACCTATTCCCTCGTCCAGCACCTCCAGCGTCGCCATGGCCCCTTCCTGGACCACGCGGACCTCGATCGGACGGCCCCGGCCGTATTTGATCGCATTGGCCAGCAGATTGCTGATGATCTGATCCACCCGGTCGCGGTCCCAGTGGCCGATGACCGGGGTTGCCGCATGGAGGACCAGCCGGCTGCCGGCGGCCGCCAACTCGGGCTGGAACAGCTCCACTACGTCCCTGGTCACCGCAGCTAGATCGACGTTCGCCAGCTCCAGTTCGAGCCGCCCGGCCTGCAGGCGCGACAGGTCGAGCAGACTATTGATCAGCTTGCCCAGGCGTTTCGTCTGGCCCTCAGCTCGTTGCAACATGCTCATAAGGCGCGCCGCGGGCAGCGTGGCCAGGGTGCCCTGGTCCGCCAGGCGGGCCAACATCTGCACCTGCAACTGTAGCCCGGTCAAGGGCGTTTTGAGTTCGTGGGAGGCGATGCTCAGAAACTCCTCGCGCAGCCGGATCGCCGCCTGGGCCTCGGTATAGAGCCGTGCGTTGTCGATAGCAAGGCCGGCTCGACGGGCCATTTCCTCGGCCAACGCTACGTCTGCCGGCCCGTAGTGCCGGCCCGACTCGGCCATACAGAGAGTGAGCACCCCAATCGGCTGCTCTCGGATTCGCACCGGCACATACAGCACCGCTGCGAGCGCCAGCCGGCGCATGAGGGCCAGATGCTCCGCATCGCGCGCTGCCGCCGCCAGCATTGCGTCGTTGATCTCCGCCACGAGCGCGGGGTTGCCGCTGCGCAAGGCCGTCCAGATGCCACCTGGAGCGTCCGGATCGGGGGGATAGCGTTCGCGGACGTGGCGCGCCAAGGCGACCAGGTCGGGGTCACGGTGGGCCACCGCCACCAGGTCCAACTGGCCGTCCGGCCCGACGAGATCGATGATCGCCCAGTCGGCGAGTTCGGGTACGGTGAGGCGAGCGAGGTTCTGCAGGGTCGTTTCGTACTCCAGCGTGGCCGCCAGGACGTGACTCGCCTCGGCCAGGAAGGCCAGGCGCCGCTGGGCCTGCTCGGCGGCTAGGCGGAGCTGGCGTTGCTCTTCATACAGCTCCGCGTTGCCGATCGCCGCAGCGGCGATATTGGCCAGTGCGCTGGCCAACTGCACCTCGATGGTGGCAAAGCGACGCGGGGCGCGATAATAGAAGGCCAGAGAGCCGGCGGCCTGCCCGTGAATCCACAACGGCACGACCAGCAGCCCGCGAATTCCTTCGCGCTGATAGCCGGCCAGGCGGCCGGCGAGGATCGGCTCGGTTTCCACATCACTGGCCAGGATGGGCTCCGCGAACGGGATGGTGCCCCGATAATTGTGGATGGTATCCTGTTGAAAGGCCGCCGATAGCCCGTGTGCGGCGATGGCCTGCCAGGTATCGGTGGCCTGCCGGTAGCGCCAGACGGCATACGCATCGGCGGTGACCACGCGCTGAGCGAGGTCGAGGACGGTCGGGAGGAGGGCGTCCAGCCGCAACTCGCTGATCAGACTGCCGGACGCGGCGATCAGCGCTGTCAACTGGTCTTCCATGATGCGCAGGCGCCGGATCGTGGTGGCGCTGCTGTCGAGATCGGCGGCGGTCTGGGCGGCCTGCAGTCGGGCGGTATCATCGCGCGTGACTTTGGCAAAGCCGCGCAAGCGGCCGTCGGGGGCGTGGAGCGCGGTGATGACGACGTAGGCCCAGAAGTGGGAGCCATCTTTGCGCACCCGCCAGCCCTGGTCGACGACGCGGCCCTCGGCGACGGCGATCGCCAGCTCGCGGGCGGGCTTGCCGGCAGCGATATCCTCGGGGGGATAGAAGCACGAGAAGTGCCGGCCGATGATCTCGTCGGCGCGATAGCCCTTGAGGCGCTCGGCGCCGGCGTTCCAACTGCTGATGATGCCGGTGGGGTCGAGCATAAAGATGGCATAGTCCTGGACGGATTCGACCAGCAAGCGGAAGGACTCTGCGCTCTGTAGCCCGGCGCGGGCCGGGGCGGGAGGTGGAGGCGCCGCGCGGAGCACGGCCAGGACATAGGGAGCCCCGGTCGCGGGCGAGTCGAGGGCGGTCAGCGTGCATTCGACGGCAATTTCGTGCCCGGCCTTGTGGCGCGCTCGCGCGGACACGATCTGCGGGGCAGGGCGGGCCGGGTCCGGCGCAGGCGGAGGGATGGGACCGCCGCGGGCGGGGGCGGGGAAGCCGGCGGGGAACAGCCGCTCCAGGGGCTGATCCAGGATTTCGGCGGCCGGGTAGCCCAAGAGGTGCGCCGCGGGCCGATTCCAGAACACAATCCGGTTACGCCCGAGATCGGCGACGAGCGCCGCGTCGGGCAGTTGCTCGAACAGGAGGCCGAGGTCCAGGTCGGATGGGCGGGGCGGGGGCATAGGATGCTTTCCAGGATGTCGGGTTGCCAACGGGTCGCAGGGCGCTCCCCGTTCAGCACAAGGTATGCCATGCGTTAACGGCGCGGGGGATCTCACAGACGGCGTGCGGGCCGCGGGAGACGAGCCAGACGAGTGCTGAGTGCCTAAGTTGAGTGTTGAGTAATGGCGCGGGAGGGGTGGGCGCGTTCGACTAACGTCCGGAGCGGGCCGCGGGCGCCGGCCTGCGTTAGGTAGGGGAAGTTCGGTGTCACGCTGAGCGCAGCGAAGAGTCCCAGCGCGGGCAGGGGGCGCCGGAGGAAAAGTAATCTGTGAAGCACGGCGCGATAGGCCCTCGTGGATTGCTATAAACATACTCAAGTTTAGTGGGCTTTACATTGGTATATAACCAGTCCCTGCTATTGACAATCCAGGAGAAATCGCGTAGCATCATATCTACTAATGGATGTAGTCAGTTCCGGAAACCGGGCAGGACGCCGGATCATGGCTGCATACTGTTAGAAGCGATCTGTTGGCCAGACTGCCTACGCACAGCGAATCCCGATCCCGATCCCCCACGCGCGGGGCGGGGTGGCGGTTCCGATGGAGGGGCAAGCATGGATACTTGGACGCAGATAGCCGAGAACTGCTGGTGTAAGGAGTCGGACCTGCCGATTGGTCGGGCGAGAGCCGAAATCCGCAAGCAAGGGAACCTTTCGCTCTATACGGCCCGCGTCGAAGTCGTCTTCGGCACGCACCACCTGCCTGAGAATATGAGCAAAAGTACCGGTGGCATACAGAGTCAGGCCGAGGCCCAAAACATGTGTAACGGGCTACTCGCGGAGTGTGTCGCCGCCGAGGCGCTGAGCCAGATGCCCTATGCCCAGGTGGACAGTACCGCCGGGTCCCAGGTCTAGCCGCCGCATCGCGGCAACATAAGCTACGCCCGGCCGCCAATCATGGGGCCGGGCGTATTGTTTATCACCGGCTGTTGGGAGAGAGGCCGGTCGCCCGCGGATAGACCGCCGTAGCTGTGGCGGGGCCGTGGGAACTACGCCCCCACCCCATCCGGCTGACTTATGGGTAATGGAAAGTCGCCGTGAGAAGGGGGGCACGGCGACCTGCTTAAGGCGTGGTATGGGTTCGCGCAGGATTGGGCCCTCCCTGGGCCAGGAGAAGGTGGTCGGCGGTCAGGTTGCCTCGCCCCTCAGACCTCGCCGTAGCGGTACTTGGTCGCCGCCTCGACGATGGCGATCTCCTCCGGGGTGAGCGCGAACCGAGCCTAGACGCGGGCCGTTTGCCGGTGGGACGCGGCCAAAGGCGGGGATGCGGCATGACCACGAGCACGTTGTCTCGCCTTGCTTGTGTCCCCCTGGCGGATTGGTTAGCAAGCAACGTGCCTCTATTGCAGAGTCCGGTATAATAGTGCTATGGAACCTGATGGTGACAAGAAGGCCCAATTCCGCTTCGTCCAGCAGGAGCATGCGGCGTTCCGACGGCAGTGCGTGCAATTTTGCGCACTCTACCCGCCTACGTCAGAATATCCGTAATTATCAAGGACAGCTTCAAGAGCTACACAAGCAACACTCCAGCGGAACGAACCTGCCGCCGGATGAGATCCAAACGCGGATCGCGGCGGTTGCGCAACAAGTGTGGGACGCGGAAATCGATTTGCATGAGCTCTGTTTCGAATTTACCGATTTAACTGCCCAATTCCAGCCCCTGCGCCGCACGCCTTTGCCTTAGCCACCGTTACCGGTTCTCCACCTGATTACATTTGTAGCACCGCCCGTTTCCGGCCCCAAGCGTCCCTTGGCGTGCCAGGGCAGGCCCGGACGCAGGGGTTGGAGCCGGCGTCAGGCTTGTGCGCCGACGCGGCGGCCCTCCTCGCCCCTCGGCGGGGAGATCGCGGGCGGGGCGGCAGGGAGTTGGATCGGCGCGGCCCGCCGGGAGCGGTGGCCGCCCCGCCATGCGGCATGGGACGTCTGGGCCTCCCCCGGCGCCCGGCGGGCCTGCCGGCTGTCTCACGCACTCTGCCCGCAGACTCTTGCAAGCGATGTCAAGCGGGCCGGGTGCGGGCGGTGGGACGGGGGCTCAGTGCAGCACCACCAGCAGCGTGACCGCGACCAGCGCCAGGAGCGCCGCCAGCGGCAGGCACCAGGCGGGCAGCGGAACCGCCGGGCGCAGGGGCGGGCTGACCGCGACCGCGAGCGGCTGGCCACAATGCGGGCAGTGGCGCCAAGTGGGTTGGATCAGCTTCGCACAGTCGGGACACGTCAGGGGCATCGAGGACTCCTTGGGGCGAGTGACCGAGAACGGACACCGGAGCAACCCGGCGGCGTGGTGCCGCGGGCGGGGGATCACCCTCTCTGATCGTACTGCCGGTCACCGCGCGGGCGCAAGGGCCGGGCAGGGTAGCTACCGTCCCCACCCTGGCGGCCCAGTGGTCCCCCGGCGCGGCAGCGCGCCCGCCCAACGCGGCGCGGCCCCGGCTCCGGCCCGGCGCCTGCAAGCAACGCGGCGTCAGTTTCCGGCCGGCTGGTCGAGGGCGATCATCATGCGATGCACCAGATCCGCGGCCCCGGCGCCCGCGCGGGCGGCATCGGGATACGGTCCGGCCACGGTCAGGTGGCGGGCGGCCGAGTTGGTTTCGGGAGAGCGGACCAGGCGGACATACCAGCCGGCCGGTCGGCGTTGCACAGCGAAGGTCACTACCCAAACGCGATCGGCCGCGCCCAGGCGGAGGGTCGTGATGGCCTGCCACGCCCCGGCTTCGGCAGTGGGAGGCGACTCCTCGATCATACGGTCTCTCCTGGGTCCATCGGCGCGCCCCCGATTCATGGTGTATTGGATGGGTCGGGATGCGGTGCGTAGCTCAGGCACGGGCTTGAGCTTACTCCGGCGGCTGGGCGCCGGGGTGCTGGTGTTCCCGCACGGACGGGATGTGCGAGAAGCGGCGTGATACGAGGGCTGGGACCGCACGCGCCGGGTTCCGGTCAGAACCCGCACGCGAAGATAGCTCCATTATCGGGGCGGGGCGGCCCGCACGAGAAGATACGCAGGTCCTGCCGGGGCGGACCAAGGCGCCCAGGCGGGCGGGGCCAATCGTCCCGCGGGCCCGCGCCGGGCGCCCGCGGGGCTTTAGTGGTGGAAGCTGAGCAGGCCGGCGACCCACCAGGCGCGGCGCGCGTGGAACGATCGCGGGTGGACCGTGGCCAGGCGGGCGGCCGGCTGACTGCCGGCGGGGAAGGTCAGGTCCGGCACGCCGGCATTCGTCACCCCCCCGATGCTGCCCGCGCCCACGGCATAGCCCGCATCCCCGTCAAACGCCCGCCAGCCGGCCTGCCCCTGGGTGAGGAAGGCTTCGCGCTGGCTGGTGTAAGCCAGCACCAGATCCCCATCGGCGGTCGTGGGGGTGGCGGCCTGGACGCTTTGCGTGTAGTCGCCGGCGCCACTGGCCTGCCCCACGACGTCGAGCACCGCCGGGGTGGCGGAGTCGAAGATATCGAGCATAATCTGTTCGGCATAGCCCTGGGAGTTGCAGGGCATGTGGATAAGAGGGGCACCGATGGGGGCCTTGGGGTTGAAGCTGGTCCAGAACACGGCCAGGGTGCGGCCGGTTTCCGACCCGCCGTCGGTCACATAGACCGCCTGCTGCCAGACATCGCCGGAGGAATCCGTGGGCAGCGCCAAGGTGGCGTGGGGCCCCCTGGCGCCCACGGCCAGGACCAAGAGGGAATTGGGCTCCACTTGATCGGGTTGAATGTGGGCGCAATCGCCCTTTGTGCCCGCCGGGTTGAGATAAGCGTATT
This sequence comes from Chloroflexia bacterium, assembly GCA_025927935.1. The sequence goes on from JAICKM010000016.1 coordinate 14,698, forward strand.
GATTAACCAGGAAAAAGCCGGCGCTGTCCGCGCGGGCGGCAGACGGGGCGAAGGCGATCCCGGCTAAGACGACGGCCAGCAGGCCCGACAAACGACGGTTCATGGCGCATCCTTTCCCGCTGGGGCCGCCGATGCCACTAGGGCCAACCATCAGAACCACAGTGGGCCACGGCCGCTCAAGCGGCAGCACTGGTTGTCGAACTGCCCTCACTGCTACGCTGCCTAGCGTCTACGAAGCACGCCGGAGCCTATTGCAACTCGTCAGCCAAGTAGGGTTTACCTACCATTCGGTGGATAAAAGCTATAGCAAGAAGGGCGGCGCTACTTTCTGGAGAGCGAAGAACCCAGGAAAGTATTATGATTCGTCAGCTGAGAACCTGCGCGCGAGGCCAGAGAACGGATCCAGGATTGGAATGCCGCGCTGCTTAAGGGAATGGCCGCATACAGGGGTCATCGACCACAATTGAGAGCTGGAGTCGGACTCCTCTGGAATTATGCGACTAGTTCCAGTATAGCGCGGCCCGGTGAACTAAAGCAAGTAGAACCAGTTTACAGTCTGTTCATCCATGCCAGCCGCGGATTTCTGTCAAACAGCGCCGCAGCCCCGGCAAGTGGAGTTCGCCGGCCAGGGAGAGCATAACGTGGGGCTAGCAGGCCGCAGCCGGCGCTGGCTTACAAGCTCGCGGGCAGGTGGCATAGTTATTGCCCCTCCCGCCACCAGACTAATCCACAGGCTGCCAGAGGCAATTGCGGGGCAGCGGTGAGGCAACTGGGGGTGCGATCATGGACGAGGATCTACGGTTGCAGGGGCGCGTCCGCCACCGGCTGGCGCGGTGGGGTCTGGCCTGGGTGCGGGCGGAGGTGGAAGCGGGGGTGGTGTATTTAGAAGGCGTGGTGGCGAGCGCCGCAGAGAAGCACCGGCTGGAGCAGCGCCTGCGGCGGGTGCGCGGGGTGCGCGGGGTGATCAACTGCCTGGCGCTGGAGCATGTGGCGGCGCAGCGCTAAACCACGGACGGCTTCCGGTGCGACCGATCGGTGAGGAGCCGGGGCGGGCACAGGGCAGTCCAGCGGGCCGGGGTACGAGGTAGCGCAAGGCGCAGGCACCGACGGGCGATAAATGGGCAGCAGCGCTACACCAGGGGCGATCGTCCCATCCGACCACCTCGGCGGGCTGGCGGCGGCCCGCTCCCGTGTGAAGGACGTACCGACCATGGAGAATCTCGATCCGGCGCGGGCGGCCACCCCCCTGGCGGCGGCCCAGGCACGTCTAGCGCAGCTCGCAGCTACCCAGGCCGAACTAGCGGCCCAGCGCCACCGGGCGTTGGAGACTGGCGACGGCCCAGGGCTCGCCGCCGCGGACCCTCGGGCCATCGCGATCGGCCAGGAGCTGGCAGAGGCGCGGGCCGAGCTGGTGCGGGCCGTGATTGACGACCTGACGGGGCGCCTCTCGGGTCTGATCGCCGCGGAACGCGCGGCGCAGGCAGCGGGGCCGGCGGCGACCTTGCGGCCACCGACCGCGCAGACGACCCCGGACCAGGCTGAGCGGGCGCTAGCGGAAGCGCAGGCCACTCGCGCGCGCCTACTAAAGGACACTGACGCTGCGCCCCCCTGGGACCGACCTTGGTGATGGCCGGATGCTCATCCCGGACGCGTTAGGGATAACCTAGCGTGGGGAATGGTCCCGACCAGTACGGGCGATGGGGCGCCCCTGCGGGTCGGAGGGTCCAGGCCTGGCCCGCAACCGGGTAGAAACGAGCCAGGCCCTGGGATTAACGGTACCCAATAGCGCTTGCAGGCGCATGAAAAGGCCGGGGGATCCGTCTGACAGGATTGCAACGGGGGACGAACAAAGGCCCGGTCAGCATTCCGCGGCCAGCCCGGCCTACTTACCATACCTTACCCAATCGGACTTACCACCCGATGAATGGCCGGGCGGGGCCGCGTGACAATCTCGCAAGCACCCGATCCCGCCGCCAGCGCGGGGTGCCCAGAGCCAACCCCGGCGCTAACGCCGAGATCACCAGGGCGCTGGTGATCCCCATCTCGATTAGCGGCGGGGTGCTCCTGCTACTTTATGGTATGACCCTTACCGCGGGCTGAACGGCCGGGCCAGGTTAGCCAACAAAGTTGAAAGGAAGCTCTCTATCGCTACGATAATCGAGCAACTACCCTAGCACCAGGCGGCTCTCGCCGCCCAAGCCGCGGCGGGGCAGGCCGAACGGGACCGGCTGACTGCTGAGGCGCGACTCCTGTCTGGCGTCCCGACATGAACCATAAGTGGCACAGCAGTTGCATAAGCGAATAGGCGAGCGAGGGGTGCAGCGCACCCAAGAACTATATCCAACATTCCTCATGCACCAGCCGGCAGCCGGACTGGGTGCCGGCTTTTTGTTATGCTAGAGGCTTTTGAGGAAGACCTTGGAGCAAGACGGCGGCGAATCTGGGCAGCACTATTGCCTTCCGGTTAGAACGGATGTACGATAAGAAGGTGATGTAACCGACCAGGTAGGAGTAATGCGCCGGCGGTCTTCCTTCTGCGGGGAAGGCTGCCCGTTTTTGTTGCCTGCGCGGCGGCGGGGAATGGCGCGGACGCGGGCGATGATCCGGGCGGCGGCGCGAAACGGGATGGCGGTACGGCGCCAGCAGGTGGCGGCGCTGCTGCAGCCCGGGTTCCAGCCACGGCCAATCGCCGAGCAATTGGGCGCGAGCGCGGCAACAGTCAGCGGGGATTGCGCCGTGTTGCGGGAGCAGTGGCGGGTGGCGGCGGGCGAAGTGGCGGGATTTCCACTGGCTCGCTTGCTTGCGGACTAGAGCGGGTGGGTGTAGGGGAACAAAGAGGGCGTGCTCGGTGGCCAGGATCGCCTCTATCACAAAGATATCGAGGGAAGTAGATGGCCGGTGCCCTGGTCCTACTGATCGTTGCATAAATAGCTAAAGTTTTCTGGTCCCAGGCCATATAATGATCCTATGCAGATCGAAGCCCCCGACATCGACAAGGACCAGTTGCTCACGGCGATCGCTGCCGAGTATGGGTTGGTCCCTTCCGCGCTCCACTTTGTTCCCAAAGGCGAGGAGGCGTATGCCTACCTCGCTTCCGCCGCCGACCACCCTCCCTACTTCGTCCGCGTCCAACCGCTTGCCCGCCGCCGGCCACTGGCGGAAGCCTACGCGGTTGTTTCTGCCCTGCGCACGCAAGGCGGCTTGTCCCAGGTAATCGCCCCCTACCCGACCCGCACCGGCCGCTTCCTCCTCAATTACGGACCGTACGCGGTGGCGGTCTTCCCCTTTGTCGCCGGTAGCACGTTGTATGAGCAAGGCCCCTCGGATAATGATCTGGTCCATGCGGCGCAGCTCCTGGCCGCTGTTCACCAGAGCCGCCTAACGGGTGCGATTCACCCGCCATACCAAGAGAGCTTCGCGAATCCCTTCGAGGCGCCCATCCGCCGGGCGCTTGCGCTGACGGCGACCGGCCCCGCCAATGCCGCCGGGTATCAGCGGGCGGCCGGGCAGCTCTTGGCGGCGGAACGGGAGGATCTCTTGGCGACCTTACAGCTAATGCGGCAGTTCCCCGCCGATTTGCTGCGCCTGGATCTCGACTGGGTGCTGACCCATGGGGATCCGAATCTCGATAACCTGCGCAAAGATCGGTCGGGCCGGCTCTATCTGACCGACTGGGGCGAAGTGGGGATCGGCCCGCCGGAGCGGGATCTTTACGCTTTCATCGGGGAGGGATTCGAGACGTTTCTGCGCGCCTATCGACCGGCCAGGGGATCACTCAAGCTCCACCCAGCGGTTTTCGCCTTCTATGCCTATCGTTGGACAATGCAGGAGATTGCCGATTATACGACGCGCCTGCTGGTGCAGAACCTGGATGGGGTTGAACAAGAGCATGCCTGGCGAGAGCTACGGGACTATTTGCCGGTGCGGCACGAGGCAATAGCGGAGGAAGTGCGGAAGCTCGAAGGCATCCTTAGTCGGGTGTTGGGATAGGGGAGCATAGTCAGCGGGGAGGCTGGCAGCATCTCAAGCATGGGCGGGGCGTAACGGGTGCTATTTGGCCTATGAGGAAGGAGATTGGGTCTCCACTTGCCACGGGGGCGGGAAGCTAAAACCCCGCCGTGATGCAAGGGTTCCTGCAAGGAATGGGCTGCACCTGGTAAAACTTTAGCTACTTATGCAACGATCGGTAGGTACGGCCAGTACTCACGCTGACCCGCGTCGAAGGCTTAGCAGGGGCGTGGTTTCCTCTGGATGGATCGCGACATTCCGGTCCCATCCGGCTGATTCTTGTGCTATAATCTTCGCATGGCATCGTCCAGCCCGCGATTCGCGTATCCTACTACTCTGCTGCTCTACCACGTCCCCATCAATCTGTTCACCTCATCATACTCTCGCTGTTGCAATAGCACTCGGCAATCTTCTGAATTGACTGTGCCCGCCAGTGCCATGCGGGGGCCAGTTCTGTACCTTACGAGACGCCTGCCGGTGCAGGCGAGGAACCGCGCGACGGTTTCTCCGTCGTGCCGATCACTCAAGCCACTGCCCTGGGAAGCCCGGCGGTAGCGGGCCAGGTTCCCGGTAGGCTGTAGAAAGGAGCGCCCACTACTTGCCGGAATGGACCCAGTCGTGCGGCCCCGCGGTGGATGGGGCCAGGGAGGGACTCGCCGCCGTGCGGAAAGGAAGGATTTCGAGGGAGAGTTCGGGATCAGCTCTGTCGGTCAGAGTATGAGGAGGGGCGAACATGAAACCACAGCGGAACCGCTATCGCTCGCTATTTGCCGGGGCCGTGCTCATCGTCATGGTCTTCCTCGCCCTGGCGCAGCGGGGTCTGAGTCCGCCGGCGCTGAGCTTCGCGCAGGATGCCGTGGGCGGGGCCGGCGCCCTACAAGACCCCCAGGTACAAATCAGCCACGGCCCGCTCGTCAAGCCGGCCCTGTTCAAGGACGATGTGCGCCGGCTCCCGCAGTTGATGCCCCATCCGCAGGAGTCGCGCGAAATGCCGGTGCCGCGCGAACCGCGCGAGAAAACGCCCAAGCGCCCCCTGCCGGGGGCGGGGGCGCCGCCGCCCGCCCCCAACGTACCCCTTGGCCTGAGCATGCCCGCCCCGGCCACCAGCTTCGCTGGCCTGGACTTTGCCACCTGGGGCGCGGGCCATCCGCCCGATACCGTCGGCGATGCCGGCCCCAACCACTATATCCAGGCCGTCAACACCTCCATCGGCATCTTCAGCAAGACCGGCACCCCGTTGGCCGCCTTCACCTTCGACAGCCTCTGGGCGGGCGCCGGCACCGGCACCGCCTGCGACACCAGCCACCAGGGCGATCCCACGGTGGTCTACGACCCGCTGGCCGACCGCTGGTTCGTGGCCGATTTCGCCTTTACCGGCACGGGCACCACCCCGCCGTTCTACGAGTGCATCGCCGTCTCGCAGACGAGCGACCCAGTGACGGGCGGCTGGTACTTCTACGCGATTCGGGGCGATGATGCGGCGCACCCCTGGTTCCCCGACTACCCCAAGATGGGCATCTGGCCCGACGGCCTCTATATGACCGCCAACATGTTTGACAGCACCAACACCTTCCGCGAGGTGCGCGGCTGGGCCTTTAACCGTGGCGACCTGGAGGCGGGTGCCGTCCTGCGTAGCGTCATCGTGGATCTGAACACGACAACCTACTTTAGCATGCTGCCCAGCAACCTGCGCGGCAGCCCGCCGCCGGCCGGGCGGGAAAACTTCTTCATCACGGAGTCGCAAACCCTGTTCGCCTACCATGTGTTCAAGTTCCATGTGGACTACTCGGGCAGCGGCTCGACCTTCACCGGCCCGACCAACGTGAGCCAGACCAGCTACACCGTGGCGGCGGCCACGGTGCCCAGCCCGGCCAACCCGCTCGACTCGCTGCGCGAGCGGCTGATGATGCAGGCGCAGTATCGCAACATCAGCGGCACCGAGTCGCTGTGGGTCAACCACACCGTGCGCACGGGGGCCGGCGCCGCGCCCACCGGCATCCAGTGGGCGCAAATCAACGTGACCAGCGGCACGATTGTGAGCCCGCCGGTCCAACAGCAAATCTTCGGCAACTTAGCTGCGGATGGAGTGCACCGCTGGATGGGCAGCCTGGCGGTGGACCGCGCGGGCGATATGGCCCTGGGCTACAGCGCGTCCAGCCTCACCCTCAACCCGGCGATCCGCTATGCCGGGCGGCTGGTCACCGATCCGCTGAACACGCTGGCCCAGGGGGAAGCGACACTGATCGCCGGCAGCGGTTCGCAGAGCGGGAATTGCGGGGCCACCACCTGTATTCGCTGGGGCGACTATAGCGCCATGACCGTGGACCCGGTGGACGATTGCACCTTCTGGTATACCCAGGAGTACTACATCACCAGCGGGCTGAACTGGCAGACCCGCGTCGGCTCGTTCAAGTTCCCGGCGTGCGTGCCCAACACACCGACCCCGACCGTCCCGCCCACGGTCACGAACACGCCAACGGCGACGAATACCCCGACCGACACGGCGACGCCCAGCAATACGCCGACGTTCACTAGCACGCCGACCGCTACGCCGACGGACACGGCGACCCCCACGAGCACGCCCACCGACACACCGACGCCCAGCAATACGCCGACGGATACGCCGACGGATACGCCGACGCCGACCAACACGCCGACCGATACGCCGACCAACACGCCGACGCCCACCAATACGCCCACGAATACGCCGACGAATACGCCGACCAACACGCCGACGCCGACCAGTACCCCGGCGCCGGCCGTCCAGATGGTGGCCGACCCGTGTGACAGCGGTAAGACCGACCTGCTGGTCCTGGGCAGCGGGGGCAACGACACGATCCAGATCTTGAAGGCCGGCGGCAGCCAGGTGCAGGTCAAGGTGAACAACGTCGTCCTGGGCACCTTTGCCCCCACCAGCGCCGTCATCGTAGATGGCCGGGATGGCAACGATGCCATCACCGTGGATTCGCAGCTGAGCATCGCGCGGGTGCTGTATGGCGGCGGGGGCAACGACATCCTCACCGGCGGCAACGGCCCCGGCATCATGCTCGGCGGCGACGGCACCGACACCCTGACCAGCGGCAATGGCCGCGACATCCTGATCGGCGGCGCCGGGCCGGACACGCTCAATGGCGGCAACGGCGACGACATCCTGATCGCCGGCAGCACCAGTTACGATGCGCGGACCCCGGCCAACCTGCAAGCGCTGCTGTGCGCCATCGGGCGTGAGTGGCAACGCAGTGACGTGGTCTACCAGACTCGGATCAATCACCTGACCGGAGCGACGCCGGGCGGTCTGAACGGCACGACCTACCTGAAGGCGGGTGCTCCGGGCCAGACGGTGTTTGACGACAGCAGCCAGGACCGGCTGACCGGCGCCAACGGCAGCGACTGGTTCCTGCTCAACCGCAGCGGGGGCACGGTGCTGGATCTCTCGGACCGCACGGGATCGGAGGTGGCGACGGATCTGCAATAAGGCCGCAGGTCCGCGCTAGGGCTGCCGATCGTCCCGGAGCGGGAGGCCGTTCCTAGACCCGGCGGCTACCGGACATAGCCAGCGGCAGGGCTGTGGGGCATCCCGCGGCCCTGCGGCACTCGGTTGAATCCCCGTATGGGGCAAGGAGCCGGGCGTTGAGCAGGACGGCGCGCGCCGGAGCAGCCAAGTGACCTGGCCGCCCGATAAGGGGTCGGGGGGAGTCGCCCGCGCGATGAGGACCAGGGCGTAACCCCCGCCCTTCCGCCGCATTGTGCTGTTACAGTAGCCCCACCTGATTCGTCCCAACAGTCGGATCGGGTGGGGTTTACAGTTCCGCTGATGGTGGGAGCAGCGATGGCGCGGCCAGGAGGGCGGCGATCTTCTGGCGCAGGCGGGCGAAGTCGACGGGCTTGGGTTCGTATTCGTCGGCTCCGGCGGCTAAGGCTCGCCCACGATCGCCAGCCAGGGCGTTGGCCGTCAGCACCAGGATCGGGATCGCCTGGGTCGCCGGGGCCGTTTTCAAGCGTGTGGTCGCGTCCAACCCATCCAGCACCGGCATATTGATATCCATCACGATCAAGTCGGGTTGGGCCGTGGCGGCGAGCTCGATACCCTGGGCGCCATCCGGGGCGAGTAGCACCTGGTAGCCCCAGCGCTGCAGCCAGCGGCGGAGCATCTCGCGGTTCTGGGCGTCATTTTCGACCAACAGGATGGTGGCCATGGGGCTAGGTCGGCGGCTGCCCGGTGGGGCGCCCATTTGCCCGAACGCGCTGCTCCGGCGGCGGATCGGCCGAGGTGGCATCCACGCCAACGGCGTCCAGCCCAGTTTCGACCACCGCCTCCGCCTCCTGCATGGCGCGGTGGGTCAGGAGCCGTCGTAGAGCCAGGAGGAGCAGGCCCGCGCTCAAGAAGCGCATCCCGGTCTTGTGCATCGCGGGCCTCCACGCGCTGAGTACGGGCAACGACTGGGTGGACGCAGCGCCTCGCCAGTCGATCCTTGTGTAGGGTAGCAAACAAAGACAAGCGTGACAGCCGGACGGTAGCAGAGAGTATGCCACTCGGTCCGCAACCCACCTAACCCCCGGCCCCGCTTCCCGTGGCGGGAAGCGGGCAAGCGACTCCGCTCCTGCGGCGGGTAGGAGCCGGGGGAGCGGCGGGCCGCCGGACGGGATGCAACAGCGGACCGGGCTACCCTTAGGGTTTATGCATCAGACGAATTGAGCAGGCCCATGAGGATCAAGACCTGCTCGGGCCGCTGACTGTTGAAACGCATCGCCGCTGCTAAGGCCTGCTTGCCGACCCGCCGCAACAGGTTCAGCGCCGCCGCGCGTAGCCCCGCCATCACCGCCCCGCCGTTGCCGGCATGGATCAGGTTGCTGTCCTCGCCCGGCGTCCCGTCCTTCACGTAATGCAGCCGGTTCTCGATCAGCCAGTGCCCCCGCCGGAGCGCCATCAACCGTCGGATGCTTGCTTCCTCTGCTGGTAAGCTCGTTACCAGGTAGTGTGTCGCCTGCCGGGTTCGCCCCTGCTGCACCCACGTCCGCCTGATTCGCACGACCTGTTGCCGTCCCGGCCAGCCGCTGTAGTCCCGCAACTCGCTCGCCGCCACCGCCCGCCGCTCCTCAATGCGCCCGTGCCCTTTGTCCCATGTGCGCGCCTCGCGATAGTCGCACGCCAGCTTGCCCGCCGGCGGGGCGTTGGCCATCTCCGGTGCCTCGAACAACAACTCCAGGTCGGCCAACAGCTCCGGCTGGTTCTCCTTGACCACCACCAGGTAGTCGCCCCCGGCGGCCAGCACCCCCGCGCACACCGCCCGCTGACAATAGAGCGCATCCCCCGTCAGCACCCGCCCCTGCCAGTCGATGTTCGCCACCATCCGGGCGGCTCCGTTCAGTTCCGCCTCGTCACCCTGGTTGTCGAGCGCGATCTGGGCCAGGACCACGCCGGTCTCATGGCAGAAGGCGGTGACCTCGTGGATGGGGCAAGAGCCGACCCGCTCGAATTGCAGTTGGCCGCGATGGGCCTTGCCGGCTACGGCCACCGCCTCTGCGACGCGCCGCCGCATGCGCTTGGTGGCAGGGTCGAAGTAGCTGCTGAGGGCCAGGCTCAACGGTGCCGGGTCGAGCCGACGAAACAACCGATGCAAGGTGGACTGGTCCGG
>JAICKM010000910.1 GCA_025927935.1 Chloroflexia bacterium
CCGGCCTTGGGTGCCAATCAGCTCACGCGCTTGGTTGAACTGCTGCGCCAGGGGGCCGAAGCCCACGGCTTCCTCGGTGACGTTTGGACCTGGCGCCGCGTGGCCCAACTGATCCGGGACGAGTGGCTCATGTCGGCTTAGAAGTGAAAGGCCGTAACATCATGCGAATCAGCTCGGGGATCGCTTCTCTCAGGTTGTGCGCCCACTCAAAGCCGGCCAAATACTGGCTGAGATACCCTTTGCTGAGGCCGCGAAACGGGCGGACAAAGTTGCGCACCCCCGTCCACAGCCCTTCGATGGTGTTCACATGCACTTCGCGCACCCCATCGCTATCTTCATCGCGGGCCCATTCCCGGATCCCCGGCGCATGGCACACGGTTTTATGCTGCCGACCGCTGGCCGCCACCCAATTATATCCGCGCCACTCATCAGTATTGAACACGCTGCCCGGCGCACTGGCCGCCTCGCCCAGCGGGCGCAGTTCGGCTCCGCTACTGTGGTGCAGCATGCGCAAGCGCACCTGGCCGCTCAGACGCCCCACCACCCCCGACGGGCACCCGATCCGTCTCCCAGGTGCCATGCCCCCGCTGCTTATTGGCCCGCCGGCGCGGCGGATCAGCCGGATCCGGGTGGCGGCGGCCCTTTTCCCCCGCATTAATGTACACTTCGTCGGCTTCCGTGATCTCATCGTCCAGGATCGAGGGGGGAAGGACGCTGCTGGAGCAGCGCTTGAATGGCGTGGCGACGTTCCAACAAATGTCCGCGATCCACGTGCAGTTCCTCGGCCAGGTGCTTCGTCGAGAGGCCTTGCGCAATACCCCGCAAAATCTGGAGAATAAGTCGGCAGGAGTAGCGCGTTTTACTAAAGACGGTGCCGGTAAAGAGATTAAAGACGGCGCCGCATTGGCGACAGCGATATTCGAGGATCGGCGCACGATGGCGATCATGGGGCGCTTGATCGGGTGGCAAGGGATGGCCGTGCGGACAGACCAAGCCATCGAGGTAGAGCCAGTCGCGCAAATATGCATAGCACCGGTCCTCGTCCAAGAGATCGGTGATCGGCCAGATTAGCATCGTAACACCTCCGCGACAGGAATAGACCCCCGGAACGAAGGAGCAAACTCAATGCCAATTTCATGGCTTTTCACCTCTTAGCCCACATGAGCCAATTTCGCCATTTTCGGGCTTTGGACGCCGGTGAACCGCATGAAGATGGGTCCAAGTGGGGCTGCCGAGGCAGTGCGGTGTAGGTCGCAAGGGTTTTTCAACATGCTGGGACGGTTTTGATACTGGCGAACATTGTCAACCGCAGAACCAAGACCGCCAGTGCGCTCCTCTCGTGTCCTGGCTTGCGTGGGGTACAGCGAAGCATCCTTACGGGAACCAGATCTGTAAGAGGAATGGCCGCGCAATCGGAGCCTCAACCAATAGTGACTACCGGTTGAAGCTCCGAAACTTGGCTACGCCTACGCCACGGAACTGGCGCTAGCGCCGTCAGCGGGGCCTGGTGCTGTCGTGCTGGGCGGATCGCCTGCGGGCAGCCTCTGCGACCATGATCCCGCCGAGCAGCATTACCAGGAGGGCGAGCACCACGAGCAGCGCAGGCACCGCCGCGAAATTCACGCCTGCCCCTGTTTTGGGTAGATCAGGAATCGACGTGGTAGGCATGGGAGTAGGTGCAGCAACTGTGGCAGGTGTGCTGGGTACTGGCGTCGCCGCTTGGGTGGCCGGGAGGATCAGGCTGTTGATCTCGATCAGGCGGGTGCCGTTAGCCACAAACACGGTGTCGCCATCGTTCACCGCCTGCCCGTTTACCATCAGCCCCTCGCCATTAGTAATCAGCGCGAGCGGCGCTCCCAGCAGATTCGTCACCGTGCGGTCGATGCTGGTGTCGGGTGGGTTCGGGCTCAAGCTACGCGGCGGGTAGTAGCCCTCTACTATATGGGACCGCAGGAGGTCGCCCAGCGCCTGCGGGTCGGCCAGCAAGGCGTCGCGCTGGTCTTTGGGCAGGGCGGCAAAGGCGGCGTCGGTCGGTGCCAGCAGCAGGTAGGGGCTACCGTTTGCCACCTTAGCGGCCAGGCCGGTCGTCTTGAGCGCAGCCAGGAAGGTGTTGAACGCGGGCGTTTGGCCACTCGTCGTGGCGGCCAGGTCGTTGTAGCGCTGGAACAAGTCAACGGGGTTCAGCAGGCTGGTATTGGGCGTGGTGCGAGTGTCGCCTGGACCTGGATAGGTGCCGAAGTTGCAATCCATGTTGTCTGAGCCCGGCGGGTTCCAGCCGGTCCCGTCCTGACGTCCCAAGGATACGCGGGGAGGGCCGGTGACGAAGGCTTCCATGCTATGCAAGAAGGAAGGCCACAGTGCGGCCTTGAAATCCCCATATGCAACGCCGTCCTCTACTACACTATCATTCATGGCGTAGGTTAGAGGCGGGGATCCCTTGATATTGTTGACCGTGATGTGGGCCGTATGCAGGCTATCGGGCGGGTTTCCCCCGATAGCCTGGTAGGCTGCGGTCTCGTCGATCACCAGCGCCTTATGGGTGGCATCTTCCTTTTGGCCGAGCGCGACGACCGTGTAGCGATGGCCCGCGGCCACCGGCACGTCGAGC
>JAICKM010000437.1 GCA_025927935.1 Chloroflexia bacterium
CCGCTATGGCGGCGACCCCGCCCAGGCGCAGGCGATGATCGCCGCGCTGGCGCCGGTGCGCGAGAAGGTGCTGGCGAACGTGGGCCTCCAGCCAGGGGACACCCTGCTCGATGTGGGCTGCGGCGATGGGCTGATCGCCTTTGGCGCGTTGCCGCTGGTCGGGGCGACAGGGGCCGTGATTTTTAGCGACATCTCGCAAGATCTGCTCGACCACTGCCGGGGCCTCGCCGCCGAGTCGGGGGTCCTGGATCGCTGCCGCTTTCTACGCGCGCCCGCCGGCGACCTGTCCGCTGTCGCGCCGGACTCGGTCGACGCCGTGACCACGCGCTCGGTGCTGATCTATGTGGCGGCCAAGCAGGCGGCCTTCGCCGAGTTCTACCGCGTGCTGAAGCCGGGCGGGCGCCTGTCGATCTTCGAGCCGATCAACCGTTTCGGCGGCCCGGCCACCCGCCTGGGCGGGCTGGATCTGACTCCCGTCCAGGAGATCGCCGATAAGATCTTCGCCGTATACGACCGATTGCAGCCCTTCGACAGCGACCCGATGCTCGACTTTGACGAGCGCGATCTGCTCACCCTGGCCGAGCAAGCCGGGTTCTACGAGATCCACCTGGAGTACCAGGCCACTATCAAGCCGATGGTGCCCACCGCGCCCTGGGACGTGGCGATCCGCATCCCCGGCAACCCGCGCGTGCCCAGCCTGGGCGAAGTGCTGGACACGGTGCTGACCCCGGACGAGGCGGCGCGGTTCACCGCCTATTACCGCCCGTTTTACGAGAGCGGGCAGGGCATTGCCCGCTCCGCCGTGGCCTACCTCTGGGCGGTCAAGCAGTAGCCGCGTCACGTAGATAAGCGAGCACCCGCGTCAGGTTGGACGCGGGCGGGTCCAGCGCGTCCACAAAGAGCGCGGCTGCCGGGTCCCACGGTTCGTAGAAGCCGCGCACCCGCTCCACCTCGTCCCAGCCGACGGGGATCCAGCCGGGCACATACTGGACGCGCTCCTCGACGCGCGCCCGCCAGACCGCTTCGTCCGAACAATAGCAGTAGACCGGGCGGAACCGGGCGCCGTGGTGGACCGCAATAGCTTGCGCGTCGTCGCGAAATCCGGCCAGGGGGAAGACGGCGTCGAGCACCGCGCTCAGCCCCAGACCGAGTTGCTCGTCCGCCAGGTCGATCAGCAAGCGGTAGCCGTCCACCGGGGCCGCGCCCGGCACATGGTCGCGCAAGACCCGTTGCACCCGGTCCTTCGCCAGCAGCGGCGCGTGCAGCGCCGTGGCGACCTGCCGGGCCAGGGTCGTCTTGCCGCAGCCGGGCAGCCCCGAAAACAGGATGAGCGTCGGGTGCATCGGCGCTGCCGCCCTACGTCGCGGCCGCGATGGCGTCCAGCGCCGTGGGACTCTCCAGCGAGGACGTATCGCCGAGGGGCACGTCCAGGTAGCGTTGGCGGATCAGGCGGCGCAGGATCTTGCCGTTGCGCGTGTGCGGGATGTCGCGCACGAACTTGACCGCTTGCGGCTTCAGCGTCTTGCCCAACCGGCTCAGGATGGCCTGCTCGATCTCGGCGCGTAACGCCTCGCTCTCAGTGTAAGCGGGCCGCAGATGCACGAACACCACCAGCGCCTCGCCCTTGAGTTCGTCGGGCACGCCGATGGCCGCCGCCTCGGCGACCGCCGGGTGGGCCACCGCCGCCGACTCGACCTCCGCCGGGCCGACCCGCTTGCCCGCGATCTTGATTGTGTCGTCCGACCGTCCCAGGATATACCAGTAGCCGTCTTCGTCGATCATAGCCCAATCGCCGTGAACCCAAACGCCGGGGATGCGCGACCAGTAGGTCTCAAGGTAGCGCTCCGGGTCTTGCCAGAAGCCGCGCGTGCTGCCCGCCCACGGCTGGCGGATGACCAGTTCGCCCACCTCGCCGCGCACCGGGTTGCCGCCGGCATCGACCACATCGGCGGCCATGCCCGGCACGACCGTACTGAAGGCGCAGGGCTTGAGCGGCAGCAGCGGGTTGCAACTCAGGATGCCGCCCGACACCTCCGTGCCGCCCGAATAGTTGATGATCGGCACCCGCCCGCCGCCCACCGTCTCGAACAGCCAGCGCCAGGGGTCCGGATTCCACGGCTCGCCCGCGCCCGCCAGGAACAGGAGGCTGCCCACATCGTGCGCCGTTACCCAGTGGTCGCCCTGGCCCATGAGCGAACGCACCGCCGTGGGCGAGATGCCCAGGTGCGTCACCCGGTGGCGCTCAACCAGCGCCCAGACCCGGTCGGGCTGCGGGTAGTTGATCGCCCCTTCGTACAGGAAACAGGTCGCGCCCAGCATCAGCGACCCGGCGATAGCCCATGGCCCCATCATCCAGCCGATGTCGCTGATCCAGAACAGCACGTCGCCCGCATGCACATCGAAGCAGTGGGCCAGTTCCTGCGCTGCCTTGATCGGGAAGCCGCAGTGGGTGTGGACGATGCCCTTGGGCCGTCCGGTCGTGCCCGACGTGTAGATGATCATGTAGGGATCTTCGGCGTCCGTCTCTTCCGTGGCGCACCCGGCGCTCTGGCCGGGCACCAGTTCGTCCCACCAGAGGTCGCGCCCCGGCGTCCAGGGCACGTCGCGGCCCAGGCGGCGCACCACCAGCACATGCTCCACCGTGGGGCTGGCGGCGGCGGCGGCGTCGGCGGCCTCCTTCATCAGCACCTGCTTGCCCGCCCGGTAAAAGCCGTCTGCCGTGATCAACAGCTTCGCCGTGCCCTCGACCAGCCGCGAGGCGACGGCCGCGCCGCCGTAGCCGGAGAAGATGGGCAGGTAGATGGCGCCAATCTTGGAGATCGCCAGGGTGGCGATCACGGTCTCCGGCACCATCGGCATGAACACGCCCACCCGGTCGCCCTTGCCGAGGCCCAACGCCTTGAGCGCGTTAGCCGCCTGGTTCACCTGGGTATAGAGTTCGGTAAACGTCAGCGTGCGCACCGCGCCGTCTTCGCCCTCCCAGGCCACGGCGGTGGCGTCAGGTCGCAGCCGTTGCGCGTGCTTATCGACGGCGTCATGCACATAGTTATAGCGCCCGCCCACGAACCAGCGCGGCCACTCGACCCCGCGCGCCAGATCGACCACCGCGCTATAGGGCGCGAACCACTCCAGATCCAGGTCCTGCACTACGGCATCCCAGAACCAGGCCACGTCATGCACCGACCGCTCGACCAGCGCGGGCACGGACTCGATGCCGTGGCGCTCCATAAAGCGACGCAGGCGGCTGCGCTCGATATACGCCGGGCTGGGCCGCCAGACGATCTCCGGCGATCCGTTGTCCTGACCAACCGGGATAGGGAGTACTTCGGCATCGGGCATGGGGCTGATTCTCCTTGCGGGGTACGAGTTCCGCCTCTTAAATCGACATAATATGCACAGTAAACAAAATACCGACCGCCAGGTCCGCGCCCGACGTGTGCCCGATGGCGAGCAAGCATAGCGCCGCATCGTAGGCCGCTGCCGAGTCACCCGCCAGCAGAGCCGCGCCGAGATCCATGGCCGGAGCGTAGAGCAGGCCCGTGGCGGCGTGCCGCAGCAGGGCAGCGCTGATCCGGTTCGTGCGCGTAGCAGCGACGGCGTTCACGGCTTGTGCTAAGGTTGCTACTAATTGCGGATACAGCGAGTCCGCTTCCACCTGCCAGGTGAGGCCCGCCAGTATCCCACAGACCACATCGTCACCGGAGGGTGTGAGGCCGGGGCCGCGGCCCAGGAGGCTCACCAGGGCGGCGGATACGGCATCCGAATCCCCTGCCCGCAAGGTGACATGCAGAGCGTGCAGCCCCGCGGTGATGCCCCGTAGCATCGGGTCGGCTTGGATCGCGGCGGGTGGGGCAATCCCGGAGAGTAGCACCTGCACATGGGCGGCGAGGCGTCCGCAACCCTCATCCCCGGCTTGTGCCGCGAGGATGTTGACCAGCGCGGTCGCCGCTGCCTGGCGGGCCGCTGGAGTGCCGGTTACTCGCGGGAGCGCGGGCGCCCAACGCCGCGCACCGGCCCAGCCGATCCAGACGGTGCTGCCCAGCGCCAGCCCTTCAGCGGTGGGCCACACCGGTGTGTCGCCGCTCGCCGGCAGGGCGGCCAGGACGGGCGCCAGGTCGGGCACGCGCAGGGTCAGCGGGCCGTCGGCGGCATCCGCGCTCACGATGCCCACGACGTGGCCTGCGTCGTCCGCCACGTAGACGGCGTTACGCAGCCGGGCCAGGATACGCGCCGGGCGGCCCGTGAGCGCGTCTACTTCCGGTCCCCGGCTGAGGGCGTGAATCTGAAGCAGGGTCGTCGCCTACGCTGTCGTCGCGGCTGCGCCCAGGGTGCGTAGGGCTTCGGTGAAGCAGCGCATTGGCGGGCGGACCAGGCCCGCGCCGACCTGGCCCACGCCCGCTTCTTTGTGGGCAATGCCCGTGTTGATGATCGGCAGCACATTGCTGTCCACGACTTTACGCACGTCGATGCCGGTGGCTGTGCCCGCGAAGCCGAGCGGCGGCAGCGTCCAGGCGGAATTGCGGGTCAGGGTGATGCCGTACATGGCCTCGGTGTAGGCCACGGCGTCCGCCGGGGTGCCGCCGACCACCTTGACCACGGCGGGCGCGCCGCCCATGGCGAAGCCGCCCAGGCCCGCCGTCTCGGTGATGGCGCTGTCGCCGATGTCGCCCGCGGCGTCGTCCTGGCTGAAGCCCGGCAGGTAGAGGCCCACCGGCACGCTGGCCGGGCCGGTGAACCAGCGGTCGCCGGTGCCGCTCACGCGCACGCCGAACTCGACGCCGTTGCGCGCCAGCGTGGTGACGACGGTGGAATAGGGGATGTTGTCGGCGGCGGCCATCGTCGCTTTGCAGGCGGCCATCGCCAGGTTCAGGAAGAAGTAGTTGTTGGCGGCGATGGGGTCGAGCGCCGAGGCGACCAGTTCGCGGTCGTCCAGGGTGCGGATCAGAGTGGGGGCGAGGGCTTTGAACAGCAGGCTGGTGGCCGCGACGTGGCGGTTATGCAGTTCGTCGCCCATCTGCAACGCCTGGGCCATGAGCGGTTTGAGGGGCAGCGTGCCCATGGCGCGGATGCCCGCCTGAAGCACGGGGCCGAGCGTGTTGCACATCCAGCGCAGCCGGGCCAGCACCTCCGGCGCGAACGCGCCATAGCGCAACACCTTGCCCATGCCCTCGTTCAGCGACGAATAGGCCCGGTTGTCGTGCGCGGTGTTGCGCACCACGTACATCGGCATGGACGGCGAGACCAGCCCGGCCATCGGCCCCACGGCGTTGTAGTGGTGGCAGGGGGAGAAGCGCACCCCGCCGCCCGCCGCCAGATCGCGCGCCGCGGCCTCGTCGGGCGCCCAGCCTTCGAGCAGGATCGCGCCGATCACCGCGCCCTGCATCGGGCCGCACATGCGCTCCCAGGTGATCGGCGGGCCGGAGTGGAACAACAGCCGGTCGTCCATTTCGGGCCAGATCTCGCGGGCCGGGCGCACATCCTCCCAGACCGGTTCGGCGGCCAGGATACGGCGCACCGCTTCCTCGTTGGCCGCCGCGATGCGCGCGCCCACGCTGCCGGGGGTTGTATCGTCGGCCAGCGCCGCCAGCAGCGCTCCTAGGGCCGGGTCGCCCTGGGCCGGGGGCTGCCACTCCACGTGGAGATGCGGCGCCTGCACAGCATCCAGCGTCTCGGCGAACGAGCGCACGCCCACATTCAACACCCGCGGCCCCTCCTGCAACAACGCCGCGATCGGACTCGCCTCACTCATGCCGTGTGGTCCCTCCTTATGAGTGGTCAGTGGTCAGCACGCTATCCTCGGCAAGGCGGCCACATGGGACCGCCCCTACAGCCTTCGTCTCTCGTCTCGTCTTTACTCGGCACTCAGCACGCGCGCGGCCAGGCGCGCGGCGGCGGCATTGCTGGGGGCGAGGATCACGCCGGCTTCCGCCAGGGTGCGCTGCTGCTGGTCGAGATGTTGCGGGTCGCCGGCGGTGCCGCAGATCGAGGCGATGACGGGCAGGGTGCGACCGGCGGACTCGGCCTGGGCGCGGGCGGCGCGGATGGC
>JAICKM010000683.1 GCA_025927935.1 Chloroflexia bacterium
ACCGCCGCCGCGCACGGCGTCCTCTCCGGCACGCCCTGCCGCGAGCCGCGCCTGCCCTGCAACGCCACTGCCCAATCCTACTTAGGCCCTAGCCAGGTCGTGTTCGTCGACGACCTGAAGGCCATCCTCACCGCCCTGCGCTGACGGCGCCGCCCGCCCTACTCAGCTTGCCCCGGCGCCGGACGCCACATGACCATGACGGTCAGGTGGTGCGCGCCCGGCAGGGCGAGAGCGTTCAAGACAGCCCAGCGCCAGTATACCCCGAAGGGCGCCTGGCGGGAGGATACCGGCTGAAACCCGAAGGCCGCGTAATACGGCGCCAACTCACGCACGCACATCAGCATGACCGGTCCCGATTCGGGGGCCAGCAGGGCGCGAATCAGGGCGGTGCCGATGCCCTGCCGCCGATAGGCGGGCGCGACGACCACACTGCCCAGTACCCGCTGCCGGCTCACGGACTTGATTTGCGCGCAGCCGAGGATCGGCCCGTCGCCCGCCCGCGCGATCAGGAAGCACTCCGCGCGCAATCCGCGCGTATCGAAGTGCACCCGATGCAAGAGGCGGCGCAGCGCGGGCAGATCCGTGCCCGCCGCCGGCCCGATGGCCCAGGCCAGGGATGAGGCGGTGATGGCGGCGCTTGGGGCTGCGGCGGCAGGCGGGCGCACGGTGAGCTTCGGCAGACGCTTAGTCCCTGGCGGCGCGATGGGTTGCACCATGGCCGATTCCCTCCCTGTCAGCGTTGGACGCGGTAGCCAACTAATGCCGCGCTGTCCAGTATATAGAGGGTCCCGTCCGGGCCGTAGGTCAGGGCGGTGGGCGCCTGCCACGGCGCGTCGCCCGCCCCCAGTTGCGCCACCCGGACATCAAGGGTCTGCCAGTTGATCGAGCGCAGCCCGGCGTCGCAGATCACGTCGATCCAGTCGCCCTGGAGGACGGCCTGCACCGGCCCGCAGCGCATATCGAGAGCCTGCTGGAACTGTCCCGCGCTGTCCAGCACCTGCACCCGCTTCATCGAGCTTTCCGCGCCGAAGATCCGCCCGTTGGGCGCCACGGCGATGCCCATCACGTTAATGAAGCTCTTGGTCAGCCCGCCCCAGGTGGCGCGCGCCGTGCCGCCGTCCGGCGAGAAGGGATGGATCGAACCCATATCCGAGGCATAGAGATCGCCGTGGGGGCCGAAGGCGAGGCCGAGCGCCAGCCTGCCCTTGCCGTCCAACGCCATCTGCCGGATCACATGCCCATCCGGTTGCAGGACATACAGGGCTTCCGTGCCGGGGCCGTTGTTGAGCAGATAGAGGCTGTGGTCGGGGCCGGGCTTCACGTCGCCGGGGTAGGCATAGGTCAGCACGCCGGTGGCGCCGATCAACGGCACGCGCGTATAGGCGTCGGTTTGCAGATCCAGCGCGCCGAGTTCGCCCGCGCCCGACTGTAGCTCGCCCTGGGCGGAGCGCGGCCCCAGGGAGGCGATGTAGATCTTGCCGTCCAGGTAGGCGATGCCGTGCGCTTCGGGGAGAGGATGCGGCAAAACCCAGCGGTGTTGCGCGACCAGCAGCGTCTTGGGTTTCAGATAGTCGGCGTTGATCACCCACCAACCCAGCCCCACCAGGATGGCCGCCCCGGTCCAGGCCAGCAGCGGCGCCGGGCGCAAGCGAACCGGACGCGGGCGGACCAGGAGCAGCGCGCCGCCGAGGACCACCAGGAAGGCGGCGGCGATGAGGCCCCCGGTGGTTGCGGGGTGCCGCACTTCGTCGGGCGCCAGAAACGAGGGCAAGAGGTGGATGAGGTCGAGATGCAGCGGGGCTTGCGGCGCGCGGGCCAGCCAGTCGAAGACGCCACCGTAGAAGACCCGCCCGTCGCCGAAGGGCCACATGCGGATGGGGTCGAGCATCATGATCGCCATGGCCGCCCAGCCCCAGGCGGCGAACGCGGCAAACAGCGGCCGGAAGAGCCAGGCGCGCCCCGCCCACAGCGCCATCGCCAGCGGCGCCGCCGCCAGCGCGACAAAGGTGGCCTGGTAGCGCGCGGGCGGGCACCACACGCCGTTCCAGCCCAGGTAGGCCGTGATCACGAACCAGTACGGCGCGGCACAGGCGAGCAGCACCAGCAGCAGCCGGCGATCCGCCGGGCGCGCGGATCGCCACAGGGCGATGCCGCCCACGAGCGCCAGCAGGTAGACCGGCGCGTAGATCAGCAGGCCCCATTGCGCGTCGAACAGCAGACCGAAGCCGTTACCCAGGAAGTGCGTCAGGTCGTCGCGCCCGGCCCAGGGCCAGTAGAACACTTCGGTCTGCCCGCGCGCCTGGCTGCCCGCGCTTTGCAGCAGCGTGCCAAAGCGGAACAGGTTGAAGGCGACCAGCAGCCCAATGGACAGCACGAGGGGCGCGGCCAGCCACCCGGCGGCCAGGATGCCACGTCCCAGCGGGCGCGCGCCGTGCGACAGCTCCCCGCCGGCGGGCCGCCAGCACCGCCACCATTGTACCGCCGCGTATAGTCCTAGCGGCACGGCGATCAGCACGCAGCGCCAGGCCAGCCAGGGAATGTAGCCGATACATAGCCCGATCAGCAGCAGGCGGAGCGGCCCGTTGGCGGCCCAGCCCCGCGCTAGCCGGCGCAGCGCGTAGATCAGCAGCAACCCGGTGGGCAGCTCGGTGAAGATCAGGTAGGAGTAGGTCATCAACGGGTTGCTGAAGGCCACCGCCACCCAGACCGCCAGGGCGATGCCGCGCCGCCCGGTGATCTCATAGGCCAGGAGCAAGGCGTTGGCGGCCAGCAGCGCGCCCAGCGCGCCCATCAGCACCAGGGTGGCCGGCCACCACAGATCGGCGAAGGATCCGGCCAGCCAGGCGGGGGCCAGCAGGACGGCGAGGCCGGGCAGGTGCGCGCCGTATTCTTCGCCCGGCGGGCGCGCCGGGGTGTCGGCCAACTGGCGGGGGATCGGATGCGGCGCCGACATGCCCACGAAGCCGGGCGGATGCGGGGCCAGCGAATAGAACTTCTCATCGTCGTGCTGGTCGTAATTGTTCTTGACGTTGAGATCGCCGTCTTGCGTCAGGCTGGCGGTGTCCATGAGGTAGTAGGGCTGGTCGCCGGTGGGCGGGCTGCTATAGAGCAGGAAGTGGGGCAGCAGAGCCAGGTAGAGCAGGAACGCGACGACAAAGCAGGCCACCGGCCAGCCGGGCGCTAGGCGCAGCGGCGCCAGGTCAGCCCCCGCCGGCACCTCCGGCAGGGCGGTTCGCGGGGTTGCCGCCGCGCCGGGTCGCTGGGCGGACGGGCCATCCGGCGCGATATGCCGCGTGGCGTCTGCTTGCTGATCGCGCTTGCCCACGGCTGTCATACCGGCAAACCTCCCCGGCGCCGCTGGACTCGGTCCGGCGCCGGCAGATCGCATAGCCTGGAGTATTGAGCTTACGCCTGGATGGTGTGGAACCCCGATGTGCGGAGATAAGCCGGCGCACACCTGCCCGGCCCTGAACGTGGCCGCAGAGCACAGAACCCGGTGGCCCGCGGCCTGTCCTATACTCCATAGTATATCATACCGCTACCGCGCCGGCTACGGCTATAGAGATTACAGTTACTCTATTTCTCCGCCGCCGGTGCCCGCCGGCGGCACAACTCCGGGCCACGCAAGGGCACGCCGCCCGGCCATACGTCCAAAGGCGCCCGCGCTCCCGTTACACTAGCGGACGCCGGATTGCGATCCGGCGGCCCGGCGGCCATGCCGGACATGGCTAGCGATAGCGGATTCTCCATCCCGAAATCCGCCGGCGAGGGCGCGCGGGCAGTGGCCCGGCACGCGCCCCCTTTATGCACAGGAGTGTTCTCGATGCCTTTAGATCTGACCCCGGCGGGCGATACCTGGACCCGCGACGACCTCCGCCGGTTGACCAATAC
>JAICKM010000880.1 GCA_025927935.1 Chloroflexia bacterium
CGGGGAACATCTCGCGGCCCTGCCAGGCGATCAGGCGCAGGCTGAACAGGATCACCAGCAGGTAGAGCAGCAGCATGACCGCCACCAGCACCCCGCACGCGGCCCGCTGGGCCGGGGTCAGCGCGCGCCGCGCCACCAGATAGCCGCCCCCGCCCACGGCCAGCAGCGTCACGCCGAGAAAGGCATAGTACATCCAGCCCGGCAGCGGGATAAGCTGCCAGCCGAACACGCCCCAGAACGATTGCCAGAGCGCCTCGCGGAAGGGATCGACCAGCCAGAACAGGTCGGTCAGGTGCCAGGGGCTATGCGGCGGCAGCATGGCCGCCCAGGCGGTGTTGGCCGTCGGGTCGCCGTAGACGGCCCAGCGCCAGAGGTAAAACGGGGCGGCGATGGCGCCCGCCACTGCGGCCAGGCGGACGAGGTCGCCGAGCAGCCGGCGCGGCGGCGCGGCGCGGTGGATCAGCAGGACGGCGCCCACCGCCGGCCAGAGCGCCAGGGTGCTGGCCTTGGTGAGCAGGCCCAGGCCCAACGCCACACCCAGCCAGACCACCCGGCGGCGGCTGTAGGGCTGCGTGAGGTGCTGCACCAGCAGCAGCACGATCCACGCGCCGATGAGGGCGGCCAGGCTCTCGTTGCTCACGCTGGCGCGGATGAAGTTAGCCTGCGGCAGCAGGGCGGCGAACGCGGCGGCGACCAGCGGCCCCGCCGCCGGCGCCGGCGGCGGCAGCAGCGTCCGCGCCGTGGCATAGGTCAGCGCCACCAGGCCCAGCCCGCACAGGATGGAAAGGCCGCGAAACACGTAGGGCCAGAGCGGCCACCGCTCGGCGGGCGGGTGCAGCATCACCTGGTTGGAGGTGTAGGCAAACCACGCCGGGTTGGCCTGGATGGGCGGGGTCAGCGGCGCGTCCAGGCCGGCCCCGGTCAGCGCTCGCCCCGTGACGGCGACGGCGGCGCAGAGGGCGTAGTAGAGCGGCGGCTGGACGGCTTCGTTGGTGTAATAGGTGGCGCCGATGGGCGGCAGCCCGTGCCGCGTGACGATATAGTCTACATAGAGCAGGTGGGCCGGCTCGTCGGGCGCTTCGCCGTAGGGTGTGACCAGCGCGAAGCCGCCCGCCGCCCCCAGACAGCACAGCAGCAGCGCCCCCAGGGCCAGGCGCTCGCGGGATAGGGACCAGAACCAACGCATCGGCGGTATTATACCATAGCCGTCAGTGGTCAGTGGTCAGCCGTCAGTGGGCTGGGGTCGGTGGGTTGTAGGGGCGGACCGGCGTGCCGGCCCTGGCTCCCCCGTGGCGCCGCCCGATTAAAATCGGGATTCCGGGGACGGTGGAGTCCCGATTTTAATCGGGCCGTCGTCTCCAACCCGTGGCGATCACTCGTCACTCGGCACGCGTCGTCACTCAGCACTCAGCAAGGTGCCTGCGGCACCGCTGCGCGAGCAGCACTCAGCACGCCGTTGAACCCCGCCCCGGTTTGCGTGGTATTTATGCTAGCTGATCAGCCGCTATCACATCCGAGCAGGCGAGACTATCCTAGCGCGCACCGCGCCGTGCTGCCTGGCCGGCGCCGGGGGCCGCGGGATAAGAGTGGGAGGGCCAGGCAAGTCTGCCCACTACCTGCCGGGGCAATCGTGGGTCACCACCCGACGTATGACGCGGTGGGGGGCGGGTGCGCACCTGCTCCCCCCACCGAGGCAGCATCAGCGGGACCGCCGGCTCGCCCCGGACGCCGTCCACGGGCGTCGCGGCCGTCCCAGCCCCAGCTTTAGGAGCATACCATGAACTCAAGGAGGAGATGGGACCGCAGCCTGGTCTATCTCGTGATGATCGGCGCGCTGGCCGTGACCGCGTTCCCCAAAGCGTCACTCTCGGCCCCGGCCCAACAGGGCCGCACCCGGCACTTTGCCGAAACCAATCTCGATGTCTCGGGCCGTATCCTGGATACGTGGGAAGGCGGCCGGTCGTATAACGACAGCCTGTTCATCAACGGTCTGCCGTTGACTGATGTACACGACGAAATCTCGCTGACCGACGGCAAGATCTATAAGACGCAGTGGTTCGAGCGGGCGCGATTCGAGCTGCACCCGGAGAACAAGGCGCCATATGACGTGCTGCTGGGCCTGCTCGGCGTGTTTTCCGCCGAAGGTCGCAAGGACACCCCGTTCCGCACCGTCGCCAACCCCGGCGGCAGCGTGCAGTGGTTCCCGGAGACCAAGCACACCCTCGGCGACAGCAGCGAGGGCGGGCAGGCCATCGCCCGGTTCTGGAATCAGAAGGGCGGCGTGGCCCAGTTCGGCTTCCCGCTGAGCCAGCCGTTCCAGGAAGTGACCCGCGACACCGACCCCAAGGTGGCGGGCAAGAGCTTCCTGGTGCAGTATTTCGAGCGCCAGCGCTTCGAGTATCATCCGGAGAACAAGGGCACCCCGTTTGAGGTGCTGCTGGGCCGCCTCGGCGCCGAGCAAAAGGGCCAGGTCCCGGTCATGGAGAAGGCCGTCCAGCGCGGCAGCAACCCGGTGGACGTGCTGCGCATTGGCCGCGGCCAGGACCCCGGCACGCTGATCCCCTACGACGACAACAGCCTCATCGGCACCAACATCCGCAACTTTGTCTATAACAGCCTGGTCAAGCGCGACGACAAGGAAAACGTGCTGCCTGACCTGGCGGCGTATGTGCCGACGCTGGAGAACGGCGGGGCCTACTATGTGGGCACCGGCGACGACAAGCGCCTGGTGGTCAAATA
>JAICKM010001051.1 GCA_025927935.1 Chloroflexia bacterium
CCCGATCCGCCCGCGCCGGTACGGCAGCGGTACATCCTGGCGCGCGTCGGCCTGGTCTACCAGGTGCTGGGCCGCGTGCCCGCCACGAGCGGGCGTTAGCCCGCCGCGCCGCTTACTCCGCTGTGTACTCCGGGAAGAACCAGTAACGCGCGGACTCCTGCGGGTGGGTGAGCCAGTAGCGGATGGGGGCGCCGAGGCTGGGGTGGGGCAGGTACTGGTCGAGTTCGGTCAGCGGCACGAAGCGCAGGTCTTGCACGGCGGGGTCGGTGTCGCGCGTGAGCGTGCCGCCCAGGCGCCGCACGGCGAAGGCGCAGGTGAGGAAGATCTGGCGGCGCACAACCGAGCGCGCCTCGGCTACATAGATCAGCGGCCCCGCCGCGACCTCCAGGCCGGTTTCCTCGCGGAACTCGCGCACCACGGCTTCGATTACGGGTTCGCCGTCCTCGCCGCGCCCGCCGGGCAGGCTCCAGACCAGCGGCTTGCCGGGATACCAGCGGTTGCCCGCCAGCAGGATCTGCCCGTCCTCGATCAGCGCTCCATGCGCCACGCGATAGGTGCGCCACTCGTCGCGCACTTCGCCATAGTTGGTTGACATAAGTATCCGACTTTCAGCTAATTAGAAAACCAGCGAGCGATGCACAGCCATGCCGGCCGTGACGCCATCGGCGCTCGCCCACGTCACGTTGTGGGCGGAGCGCGTGATGTCGCCTGCCGCGTAGACACCGGATACGGTGGTCATCTTTGCATCATCGGTGCGGATGATGCTCCCGAAGACCCCCTCGTCCAATTCACAGCCTAATTGCTGCGCTATCTCGCTGTTCAGGTGCGTGCGCGGGCCGAGGTAGAGCGCATCCACGCCCGCCGTGCGCCCGTCGCCGAGTTCGATTGCGGCTAACTGGGCACCCTCGCCATGCAAGGCCCGCACTGGCGCCGGCTCAATGGCGACCCCATGCTGCTGTAGCTGGGCCAGCGCCGCATCATCGGGCGCGGCAGCGCCATTCAGATAGAGCGTCGTTGGTCCCCATTCGGCAATCAGCAGGGCCTGGTGAATCGACCTGGGCGAGAGGTGCAGCACGCCCAGGCGCCGGCCACTGAACTCGAACCCGTGGCAGTAGGGACAATGGAGCACCGATTGGCCCCAACGCTCCACCAGGCCGGGAATGGCTGGTAGTTCGTCCGCGATACCGAAGGCCAGCACCAGTCTCGCGCTTTCAAGCACGGCACCCGTCGCCAGTTTGACTGAGAAGCCATCCGGCTCCCGCGCCGCGCTAATCGCTGCCTCGGCGATGAAGGCCGCCGTGGGATAGGCCTCAACCTGCGCTCGCGCGGTGGCAAGCATTGCGCCCGGTGCGCTGCCATCCTGGGCGAAGAAGCCGTGGGAATGGGCCGCGAAGCGGTTGCGCGGGACGCCTGTGTCAATGATGCAGACGGATCGCCGCGCCCGTGCGATATACATGGCTGCGGACAGGCCGGCGAAGCTCCCGCCAATGATGATTGCGTCATGTCGCATGAACATTCTCCAGATCATAGGGTCCGCCACGGGCAACGAGGCGGTCGTGAACATCGGCGCTCAAACCTGACGGCTGTTCGCGCAGCGGTGCCTAGCACCCGGCGACCCGCTACACCGGCCAGTCTTCTTCGCGCCAGGCCATCTCCCAGAACAGGATCTCGTAGCGGCTGCTGATCAGGAAGACATCCTGCACGTGGGCGCGGTCGGTGGCGGCGAGGGTGGGGGCGCGGCGGTCGAGCAGGGCGCGCATCCAGGCGGTGATGTCTTGCAGATGCGGCCCGGCGTGGACCAGCAGCCAGTCGCGGTA
>JAICKM010000767.1 GCA_025927935.1 Chloroflexia bacterium
CACGACCTTGCCGTCTGAGACGAGCACCTCGGTCTGCGAGACCAGGAAGCGGAACTCGATGCCCTCGATCTCGGCCTCGCGCGCTTCCTCGTCGTAGACCAGCATCTCGTTGCGGCTGCGGCGATAGATCACATAGACCTTCTCGGCACCCATGCGCAGCGACGAGCGCGAGCAGTCCATCGCGGTGAAGCCGCCGCCGATGACGGCCACGCGCTTGCCCACCAGCGGGTATTTGTGCAGGTTGATGCGCTCCATGAAGTGCAGGCCCGAATAGAGACCGGAGACGTTCTCGTAGTCCTCGCCGGGCACTTCCATGCGCTGGGGCACCTGCGTGCCGCAGGCCAGGAACACGGCGTGGTGCCGCGTCTTCAGGTCGGTCAGCGAGATCGCGTTGGGCTTGCCCTCTTCGATATACTCGGGCGTGGTCGTCTTGCCGATAGGCGTGTTCAGCTTCAACTCGACGCCCATGGCAGCCATGTACTGGTTAATCTCTTCGTTGCAGAGGTCCCGCGGCAGGCGCCACTCCGGGATGCCTACGGTGAGCATGCCGCCCGCCACCTTCAGCGCCTCGTAGATGGTCACGCCATAGCCCATCTTCGCCAGGTCGCGCGCCGCGCTGATGCCGGTCGGCCCGGCGCCGACCACAGCCAGGGTCTGCGACTTGGTGCGCGCCGGGCGCGTCCAGGGGTACTGCTCGCTGCGGTTGTCCGAGGCAACGCGCTTCAGCCAGCAGATGGCAATCGGCTTGTCGACCCGCCCGCGCCGGCACGCCTGCTCGCAGGGCCGCGCACACACCCGGCCCAGGATGCCGGGGATAACGTTGTCTTCGAGATTAATACGGTAGGCTTCGTCGTAGTCCTCGGCGGCGATGTGGGCGATATAACGCGCCACGTCAGTGTAGGCCGGGCAGCCGTACTGGCAGGAGATGTTTGCCAGGAACCATTCGTTATCCCCGGTAAACAGGTGGTACGGCTGGGCCTCGTGTTCGGCGTGCCCGACCCGGCTCTCGGCGCGCACCAGCGCCATCAAGCGCATACGTTCTTCGGCCATCAGAGTCTCCTTCTGCTAAATGCCCCAGCCCAACCGCAGCATCCAGCCCTGATCCTCGATGGTCGAGTCGGGGCCGTGGCCGGGGTAGAAGCGGGTGGTCGGCGCTAAATCGGACAGGCGGCGCAGGCTGGCGTAGAGAGCGTTCTCGTCGCCGCCGGCCAGGTCAGTGCGGCCCATGCCCTGGTCGAACAGGGTGTCGCCGCTGAACAGCAGATCCTCATCTTCCTCGTGGAGGCAGCACGAGCCGGGCGTGTGCCCCGGCGTATGCAACACCCGGAAGCGGTACTGGCCCACCGGCAGCACATCGCCCTCGTGCAGAAAGCCGCTGGGCGTGCTGGGGGCGATGGTGAACGGCAGGCGCTGGTGCTCGCTGGCCGGGTGGGCCAGCCGGGGGGCATCGGCCTCGTGGATCAGCAAGGGCGCGCCCGTGGCCGCCACCAGCGCGGCGTTATCGCCCACGTGGTCCCAGTGGCCGTGCGTATCCACAATCCGCACCACGCGCAGGCGGCGCGACTCGACCCGGCGCAGCAGTTCCGCCGCGCTGTCGAGGGGCGCGTCGACGATCATCGCCTCGCCCGCCGTCTCGTCGGCCACCAGGTAGCCGTTGGTATCGACAGGTCCGGATGTAATACAGTCAATCAACATGTCCAGTCTCTCGTTTCCGATCCGGCCTAGCGGGCCGCCCGCCGGGCGCGTTCGGCACGCATCTGCACCAGGCGCAGCGGGCGGAGTTCGGGCGGGGCGGCCACGGGGCGCGGCGCAGGGCTACCCAGCACGCCCACCGTGCCTAGCGTGGCCGGGGCCACCAGCGTGACCAGCACCCGCGCGGGGTCGGGCCGGCGGTTCAACAGGCGGTGCCGCTGGCCGGGAGTCCAGGTCAGAGCGTCCCCGGCGGCGAGATGGATGGTCTCGCCCGCCTGCTCGGCGTCCAGCACACCGCTCAACACAACCAGGCTTTCGTCGCCCTCATGGCGATGGCCCGGCTCGCCCACCGCCGTGCCGGGCGGCAGGTCGATGACAAAGCTGCGTAACACGGCGCCGGGCGGACTGATCTCGCGCATCGCCGGGAGGGCGGGTGCGACCTGCCCCCCGGCCAGTAAGCGCCCTGGTCGCGCGACGCGGCGCACGGGGCCGGGCAGGTCGGGCGTATCCAGCGCGCCGGGCACAACATAGGGCGCGGGCGGCGCCTCATCCGCACCCCGCAACAGGTCAAGAATCGTTATGTCAAGTGCTCCGGCCAGCCGCTCTAGCGTATCGAGCGAGGGCGAGGTCTTGTCGTTCTCGACCTGGCTGACAAAGCCTTTAGAGAGACCACTCGCCTGGGCAAGTTCGGCCACCGTCAGCCCGCGCCGGGTGCGCGCCGCCCGCAGATTCGGTCCTAGTCGCATTGCCCTGCCTCGTTGCGGCACATATGCGCCGCGATCTACCTGGGATTGCTCCCAGCAAACCTTGTTTTGTCCTACTATACACCGGGCGGTATCTTCCGTCAAGTGCCCCAGCCTGGCGGTCCTGGCGGTTGCCAGGGCACTAGCCCCTACAGCAAGCGCCGCACTTCGCAACAGCCATCGTTCAATCATTGACAGCGATTCCCGCGCCGCGCTATAATGACGGCAGCTATTCGTCCGCCTTTGTGCAGCCGCGACCGCTCCACCCTTGTGTCGCAGAAAGGAGAAATGCTTGCCCCACATGCGCTAACTGAAACACCGCTTTCCGGCCCGGACCCCTCCCCTACCTGGCCGCAATCCTCTAACGTCTCGCGCAACTGCCGCGCCCCTCTGTACAGCTTTGTCCTTCGGTTTTTTGTTTCCATTTGTGCACCGCTCACCGCACAGCGCCGCCCGGATACCCCGGCGGTCAGGCTTCTGCATCGTGGTGGGCCTATAGCCCCGCGCCCGCATCCGGTGCGCCGGGGAGCGGCCTGCGATGGCCGCCTTTGCCATGCCTCCTTCCGCCAAACCGGCGAAACCGATCTCCAGCCGCAACGATATCCGTGTCCGGCGCATCCGCCGGCTACACCTGCGAGAAGAACGCAACCGCACGGGCCGGTATTATATTGAAGGGATGCGCTTCGTCTCCGAAGCGGCCCGGCATCATGCCCATATCCAGACCCTGGTCGTGTGCCCGCCCTTGCTCACGCACCCGTTCGCCCAGAAACTCGCCCGCCGGCTGCGCCGGGCGGGGACGCCCACCATCGAGGTGACACCCGAAGTGCTGCAAAGTATCGCGCAGGTGGACGATCCGCAAGGCATCGGCGCGGTGGTCCATCAGCGGTGGGAATCGCTGGAGCAGATCCGGCCCGG
>JAICKM010001104.1 GCA_025927935.1 Chloroflexia bacterium
GCGGTCGGTGACCAGCACGTTTACCAGACCCCCCAGGAGGGCAGCCCGGATGGCCGCGAACTTCCGCTTGCCGCCGGCGAGCGCCACGGCCCGCTTGACGCGCCGGAGCTGGTCACGGGTCATGCCGATCACGCGGTCATCAAGCGGCGTGCTGACCGGCCTGCCGTGGCGGTCAAAGAACCGCAGGCAAATATCCCCAACCGCACCGGCCTCCCGCAATACCGCCAGTTCCTGAGGCGAGAAGATATTGCCGCTGCTGGCGAGCAGGCCGGAAGGCTCGACGGTGCCGATGCCCACGAGAGTCAGAGTTACACGGTCAAACAGCGCGAACGCATCCTGGACGAACTTGTCTTCCATCAGGATTGGCCGGGCATCGGCGGAGCCCGCCACGCCGGGCGCCGGAAGCAACGTCGCCTGCCCACGTACCAGGGTCGCCAGCCGATCAATGAGCCGGCTGGCGTACACCGCGGCACCCGGATTCCCGATGCCGCCGAGGATCTGCACGAGTTGGATATCCGATGGGCGCGACAGGGGGTGCATTGCGTCGACCATCGCCAGGATGGTCGCACTCCAGGACGAAATGCCGATGACTTCGCCCTGTTTCAGCGTGGATTCTAGATAGAATGCGGCCGCTGCCCCAATATCGCGCAGGATCTGGTCGTCGTCCTCGACGCTATCGACCACCACCGCCTCCTTGAGTCCGTAGGTCTTCTGCAGTGCTTCCTCCAGCTCAGGGTAGGCTCCGTAAGGCACGTTCACGGTTGTGCGTACGATTTGCTCTTGCTTGGCCCGCTTCAGGAGCCGCGACACCGTAGCCTGCGACAGGTCGAGTTGCGTCGCGATCTCAGGCTGGGTCAGATCGCGCTCGTAGTACAGGCGCGCCACCTTGGTCATCAAACGGAGTTCATCAACACGGGCCATGATGGTTCTCCGTTGTCAAACTATTCCGCGCTCAAGCCGGACCGCGGGGAACCGTCCGGCGTGTATTGGCTGTCGAAGGTGGTGCGGACCACCGCCTGCTGCCAGCCGGTGTAATAGCGTTCGCGCTCCTCCGCGGGCATCCGCGGGTCGAAGCGGTCACGCGCCCGCGGCAACTGCGCTATCTCGTCCACGGACGACCAGACGCCGGTCGCCAGCCCGGCCAGGTAGGCCGCGCCGAGTGGCGACACGTCGGTGGACAAGTTGCGCAGGACAGGCCGGTCGATGATATCGGCCTGGAATTGCATCAGCAACTCGTTACGGGTCGCGCCGCCGTCGGCCAGCAGCACCCGAAGATCGGCACCGGCTTCCGTGCGCATCAGGTCGAACACATCCCGGACCTGGTAGGCGATCGAGTCGATCGCGGCGCGGGCCAGGTGCGCTGCCGTGGTGCTGCGTGTGATGCCGGTGACCAAGCCCCGTGCGGAGTCCTGCCAATGAGGCGCGCCCAGGCCGGCGAACGCCGGCACCAGGTACACGCCCCCCGCATCGCTAACCCTGGTCGCCAGATCGGCCACGCCCTGGGCGGGGTTCGGCAACGACAGGAATTCTCCCAGCCA
>JAICKM010000804.1 GCA_025927935.1 Chloroflexia bacterium
CGGCAAGCAATTGGAGCGCCTGGTCGGGCGCAAGCTGCTCAAGGTACAGACCGGCACGACGCTGAGCGCGGGCGACTTCGAGCAGCAGGGCGAGGGGTTGCGCGTGCGCCTGGGCAAGGACAAAACGGTGGACGTGGCCTGCGCCCTGATCGGCACCGGCTCGACCGCCCGCACCGGCGCGGGGGTGGAGGGGCTGGGCCTCACGATGGTGGACGGCTTCGTCGCCGCCGACGAGTTTGGCCGCACCAACGTGGACGGCGTCTGCGCCATCGGCGACCTGATCGGCGGGCTGATGCTGGCTCACGAAGCGATGCTCGAAGGCATCACCGTGGCCGAGACTATCGCCGGGCGGCGCCCGCTGCCCGTGGACCGCACACGCATCCCGCGCATGGCCTACACCTGGCCCGAATGCGCCTCCATCGGGTTGACCGAGGAGGAGGCGAAAGCGCGGGGCGGCGGGGCCAAAGTCGGCAAGTTTCCCTATAGCGCGAACGCGCGGGCACTGACGCACGCCGAGGCCACCGGCTTTGTCAAAGTCGTGGCGGCCGAGGACGGCCAGGTGCTCGGCGTGCATATCATCGGCCCCAACGCCAGCGAACTGATCGGCACGCCCGCCGTGGCCCAGCTTATGCAGGCCGTGGCCTGGGAGGTCGGCGCGGCCTCTTTCCCGCATCCCACCGTTAGTGAAGCGATCTGGGAGGCCGCGCGCATGATCGACGGCGCGCAAATTCATCTTTAAACGTCTGGTTTTGGACAGGAGGACATGATGGTCACTACAGCCAAACGGCAGAGCGCAGCCAAAGGCCAGTCTGCGCGGCCGTTGCACGAAGAACTGGGACTCAACGGCGAGACCCTGCGCGAGATGTACTATTATATGGTACTCGCGCGCAAGCTCGACGAGCGTATGTGGCAACTCAACCGCCAGGGCAAGGCGGCCTTTGTCATCTCCTGCCAGGGGCAGGAAGCCGCGCAAGTGGGCACGGCGTTTGCCCTGGAGCGCGGCAAGGACTGGTTTGTTCCCTACTACCGCGACCTGGGGCTAATGGTCTGCCTGGGCCAGACCCCGCGCATGGTCATGCTCTCCCTCTTCGCCAAGGCCGAGGAGCCGAACTCCGGCGGGCGCCAGATGCCCGGCCACTACGGCTTCTCGCAGGCGCGCGTGCTCACCACCGGCAGCCCCGTGGGCACGCAGTGGCTGCACGCCGCGGGTGTGGGCCTGGCGAACAAACTGTTGCGCAAGAACACCGCAGTCGTCGCCGGGTTCGGCGGCGAAGGCTCCACCTCTGAGGGCGACTGGCACGAGGCGATGAACTTCGCCGGCATCCACAAACTGCCCGTGCTGTTCATCATCGAGAACAACCATTACGCCATCTCCGTGCCGCTGCCGCTGCAAGTCGGCGGCCAGGACCTGGCGGCGCGCGCCGCAGGCTACGGCATGCCCGGCGTCAGCGTCAATGGCCTCAACCCGCTCGAATGCTACAAGGCGGTCAAAGACGCCGCCGAGCGTGCCCGCCGCGGGGACGGCCCCACCCTGATCGAGATGCGCTGCGTGCGCCTCACCGCGCACTCCTCCGACGACAACGACCGCACCTATCGCACCAAGGAAGAGAAGGAGGCCGACCGCAAAGTCGACCCCATCGCCTTCTTCCAGCACTACCTCCTGGAGCACGGTATCCTGACCGAAGCCGGCGACGAGGAAGTGCGCCAGCGGATCGAAGCGGAAGTGAACGATGCTACCGACTATGCGGAGCAAGCTCCGGCGCCCGTCGCCGAAGATCTGTTGAAGCACGTCTATGCTACTGAGGAGGAGGTCGCGGAATGGCGGTCAAAACTTTAATCGAGGCGATCCGCGACGGCTTGCGCGAGGAGATGGAGCGCGACGAGCGCGTGGTGATCTTTGGCGAGGATGTGGGACCGCGCGGTGGCGTCTTCGGCGTGACCGACGGCTTCAGCAAGCAGTTCGGCCCCGACCGAGTGATCGATACGCCGCTGGCCGAGTCGCTGATCGCCGGGGTGGCTATCGGCGCGTCGGCGGCGGGGATGCTGCCGGTGGCCGAGGTCCAGTTTGCCGACTTTATCATGCCGGCCTTCGACCAGATCGTCAGCGAGGCCGCGCGCTTCCGCTATCGCTCGAACAACGACTGGTTCCTGCCGATGGTCATCCGCGCGCCCTATGGTGGCGGCATCCACGGCGCGCTCTATCATAGCCAGTCGGTCGAGGCGCTGTTCGGGCATGTGCCGGGGCTGATCGTGGTCATCCCGTCCAACCCGTATGATGCCAAGGGGCTGCTCAAGGCGGCCATCCGCCACCCCGACCCGGTGCTCTACTTCGAGCACAAGGGCGCCTACCGGCTGATCAAGGGTGACGTGCCGGAGGACGACTATATCGTCGAGTTGGGCAAGTGCAAGGTGAGCCGCGAGGGCCGGCACCTCACGGCGGTGGCCTGGGGCATGATGCACTATCGCTGCATGGAAGCCGCCGAGATCCTGGCCCAGGACGGCATCTCCATCGAGGTGGTCGACGTGCAGACGATCAGCCCGCTGGACCGCGAAACGATCATCGAATCGGTGAAAAAGACCGGGAAGTGCCTGGTTGTGTACGAGGACAACCGCAGCGGCGGCTGGGGCGCCGAAATCTCGGCCAGCATCAGCGAAGCGGCGTTTGAATATCTGGATGGCCCGATTATGCGGGTTACCGGGCCGGATGTGCCCGCCATGCCGTATAATCATGCGCAGGAAGCGGCATTCATGCCGAATAGGGATAAGATCGTGGCCGCCATGCGCGAGCTGGCCGCCTATTAAGAGCCGGCACGGGCCGCTAATACAGGAGTAGGAGAACCATGGCAAATATTGCAAAAGTCACGATGCCGCAGTTGGGCGAGAGCGTCACTGAGGGCACCATTGGGGCCTGGTTGAAGAAGCCCGGCGACCACATCGAAAAGTACGAGTCGCTGGCCGAGGTCGTCACCGATAAGGTGAACGCCGAGATCCCGTCGCCGTTCACCGGCATCATCCGCGAACTGCTGGTGCCGGAGAACGAAGCGGTGCCGAACGGCACGCTGATCGCGACGATTGAGACCGAGGCCGCAGTCGAGGAGGCGCCGAGCGGCCA
>JAICKM010000460.1 GCA_025927935.1 Chloroflexia bacterium
GAGACGGTGCGCAAGCGCGTCATGAGCATGTACACCGACCCGACCCGCCTGCGTGCCACCGACCCCGGCCATGTGGAGGGCAACCCGGTCTTCGCCTACCATGACGCCTTCAACCCCGACAAGGCGCGGGTGGCGGAGATGAAGGACCTGTACCGCAAGGGCGGTATCGGCGACGTGGTGGTCAAGAAGGAACTGGTGGCGGCGCTCAACACCTTCCTCGACCCGATCCGCGAGCGGCGCAACGCGGCGGCCCAGCACATGGACCAGATCGACGAGATGTTGATCGAGGGCACACGCCGCGCCCGCGTCATCGCCCGCGAAACGATGCGCGACGTGCGCACCGCCATGCACATCAACTACTTCCCGAACGTCGAGATCTAGCCGCTGCCTGCGGGCAGGGGCTAGCCGGGGCGAGCGCCGATCCCGCCCCAGATTCGGATCACGGAGCGGATTACCCCGCCTGCTCGCCGGCTTCCATGAAGCGTGCGGCGCGGCCCTGGCGCAAGCTGCGCCGTACCACCGCGTCCACGAGGCGCGGAAACATGCCGGACAGCCCGCCGGCCAGCGTCAGTACCGGGCCGAGCCGCGCCGGGATGA
Source organism: Chloroflexia bacterium (assembly GCA_025927935.1). The sequence continues at coordinate 598 of JAICKM010000460.1, forward strand.
CGATGCGCCGCTGCGGGTGGTCGAACAGCCGCACGATGGCCTTGGCCGCCTTGGCCGCGGGCACCACCAGCCGGGACGGCACGACGCCCTTGTCCCCCGCCCGCACGCCGAACTCGGTGGCGACCGGGCCGGGTTCGACCAGGCAAACATGCACCCCACGCGGCTCCAACTCGCGCCGCAACGCCTCGCTCAGCCCGGCCACGGCGATCTTGGTCGGGCTGTAGTTGCCCATGCCTGGTACGGCGAACCGGCTGATGCTCGAACCGACGTTGACCACGGTGCCCGGATGCAATTCCTGGCGGTGCTGCTCCAGGTAGGGCAGCGCCAATCGCGTCAGCGTGGCGAGGGTGGTCACGTTCACATCCCACTGGCGGCGCAGTTCCTCCGCCGACGACTCGGCGAACGGCGTGGGCAAGGGCAGGCCCGCGTTGTTCACCAGCACGTCGATCCGCCCGAACGCGCGCAGGGTCTCCTCGATCAGCCGCCGCTGGTCCTCCGGTTTGGCGATATCCACCGGCACGACCAGCGCCGTGCCACCGTCTTCCTCGATCCGCGCGGCGAGGTCACGCAAGCGATCTTCGCGCCGGGCGGCCAGCACCACCCGGAACTCCTTGCACGCCGCCCAGCGGGCCACCGCCCAGCCGATCCCGCTCGACGCCCCCGTCACAATCACAACACGATGTTCCATAGCTTTATGATGCTTCCTTTTCCGCTGATTCGCTCAAACACCCCGAAGGGCCGGGCGCGCGCCGTTGCCGCCTGGCTACGTAGGGATCAGGCAAGATCGGGACCACGCGCGGGAGATCAGGTGTCCGCACGGCTCCGGCGGGCGTGTTGCTTGGCGAGCAGATCGGCCAGCGGCGGGAGCAGCCCGCCCAGCGCGCCGATCCCGAACAGCACCGGGCGCAGATAGGCCGGGACGACGATGCGCGGGCGGGGCCGGTCGAACAGCCGGACGATGGGTCGGGCGGTGGCGGCGGGTGTGAGCACCAGGGCGGCGGGCAAAATCTGCTTGCGCCGGGCATGCGCGTGGAACTCGGTGGCGATGGGGCCGGGTTCGACCAGGCAGACCCGCACCCCGCGCGGCGCCAGTTCGCGCCGTAACGCCTCGGTCAGGCCGCGCACGGCGATCTTATTTGGGCTATAGTTACCGATACCGGGCATGGGGATGCGGGCCAGCGCCGAGCCGATATTGATCACCACCCCGCGGTGCGCCTCCAGGTAGGGTAGCGCCAGCCGCGTGAGCGTGGCGACGGCCGTCACGTTGACATCCCACTGGCGGCGCAGTTCTTCCGGCGCGACCTCGTGGAATTCGTCCGGCAAAGCCATCCCCGCGTTGTTCACCAGCACGTCGATCCGCCCGAAAGCCGCGACCGTCACGCCAATCAGCCGCTGCTGATCCTCCAGCCGCCCTACATCCGCGATCACAGGCAGTGCCGTCCCGCCCGCCGCCTCGATGCGCCACACCAGCGCGTTGAGCCGATCCGCGCGCCGCGCTGCCACCACGGCGATGAACCCCTGCCGCGCCGCCCGCCACGCCACCGCTCGCCCCAGCCCGCTCGACGCCCCGGTGACAATCGCGACTCGTTGCTCCACGGCGCTCGGCTCCTTTCCAAACGGCGTATGCACCGGCAAGATATACAACGCGCCGGATTGTTACGCGGCTACGGCGATAGGCGGTAGATAAGATACCCGTTCTGGTCGTAGACCAGCGTGGCGGGGAGCGTGGCGTCCGGGCGGCGGCGGTAGAGGGCGTCGAGGACCGGGCGGGCCGGGGGGTTGCGCAGGTTGGTCGGGTCGCCGGGGCCGCCGAGCCAGATATAGGTCACGCCGTAGCGTTGGATGATCGCCTGCACATCGGAGAGCGGCCCCATCGGGATCATGACCGCTTTGCGCTGGGCGTACCAGTTGAACTCCCAGGGGTTGCGGGTCATGACCACGGCATCGGCGGGCAGGTTCGCGGCGGCCCAGCGCCCGGCGATGGCGAAGTTGTCCGGCCCGGCGTCGCCGGTGGCGCGGTTGGCGATGTCGGTCAGGGCGGGCCATAGCAGGGCGGCCACGGCCAGCGGCAGCACGGCCAGCGCGGCAGCCGAGGCCCGCGGGCGCCCCGCTAGGCGGGCAGGGAGGGAGGTTGCGGTTCGGGCGCGGGCAATGGGCGGAGGATTGGTAGGGTCTATGCTCTCTGCGGCGCGCCCGCGCAGGTGGTCCCAGATCCAGAACAGGAAGGCCGCCGTGCCCAGGTAGAACCATGGCGCCAGGGCCAGGAAATAGCGCGGCTCATAGTGCCAGCCCAGCAGCACGAACAGGCCGTAGACCACGAAGGCGCCCACCCAGGCCACGCGCAGCCCGCGCAGCCGGGCCGGGATCAGCAGCCACCCGGCCACCCCGGCGACAAAGACCGGCAGATCGACAATGTCGCCGTGGACGATGCCGCCGGTCCAGATCTGGTCGAAGCCCCAGCGCACCGCCGTATACAGTTCCTGGTAGCTGTGCAGCAGCAGGCTGCGGTCGGGCAGCGGGCGGCCGTCCAGGTAATCGGCGTAGATGTTCTCCCAGGGCAGGCCGGTGCCGCCCGTCCAGAAGCGTAAGATCCAGAGGTCGTATTCCTCGGTGGAGTGGAACGGCTTGCCGAAGGTGAGGAAGTTGCGCGCGAGCAGCGGCGCCACGACCAGCGCGGCGCTGCCCGCCCCCCACAGCCGCGGCTGCCAGTCGCGGGGCGGGCGGCGCCCGGCCCAGCGCCCGGTGCGCCAGCCCCAGGCCAGCCCCAGGAGCACCCCAACAATGATGAGGCCCGCGCTCGGCCCCTTGCTCCAGATGAGCAGCCCGGCGGCGATCCCCGCCAGGACCGCCGGGAGGGCCGGGGATGCGGGCGGCAGCGCGGAGACGGGCGGCGGGCGGCGGGCGGCGGGCGCATCCGCGTCCGCCTCGGCGGCCTGCGCGACCTGACGGCGGGCGCGCGCCACATAGGCTTCCAGCGCATCCCAGGCCCAGCCGATGGTGAGCAAGGCCAGCAGGGTGAAACTCAGGTCGTTGATGGGGTAGAGCACCGTCTGGAAGAAGTAGGGGTGCAGCAGGGTCAGCACGGCGGCCAGCAGGGCCACGCGCCGGTCCCACCAGCGCCCAGCGAAGTGGTAGACGGCGCCGGCCAGCGCGAGCAGCACGAACAGGTTGGGCAGCTTGGCGACCCAGGTCTGCGCGCCCAACAACAGGAAGAACGGCGTGATCAGCAGCGGCTGGAGCAGCGGCCACGTCTCCGCCGGGTGGGTGATGCCGGGAAAGAACTTGTAGAACTGCGGCACGTAGTCGATGACCGGCCCGCGCCCCGCCGCCAGGTTGCGCGCCACCACGGCGTTGTCGGCGTAGTCGGCGTGGCCGATCCAGTCGACCTGCGGGATCACGTTCAGGACAAAGGCGGCATATCCCACCAAAATCAGGGCGAGGATCAGCGGCGCGGCCACCGAGCGCGGCGCGGCCAGGCTATCCAGGCCCGCGGGCCAGCGCCGCCACACCGGCCAACCCACGACGAGCAGCCCCAGCCCCGCCGCCATGACCGTGATCTCCGGCAGCCAGGGCGTCAGCAGCGGGCGGGCCACCGCCAGCCCGGCCACCAGCAACGCCAGCGCGGCTAGGGCCACAACCGCAGCCAGGATGCAGCGGCGGAGCGATGGCCGCGCCAGGGCGCCGTAGAGGCCCAGCGTGATCAGCACGGCTTCGAGCAGCACGGCAGCGGGCGGCGTGGGCGCGGGGGCGCCGGGGGCCGGTTCCACGCGCACCCATTCCAGCTTCATGCCCAGGTCGCGCGTGTCGCCGTTGCCGGGCGTGAAGGTGGGGATGCTGAACGTGGCCTGCAAGCCGGGATCGCCCGGCGCCCGTGTGATCGGCGGGGTGCTGTAGACGGCGGGCTGCGCGGCCACGGTATAGGTTGCCACCACCCGGCTCGCCACGGTGAGCGTCAGCACGGGCGGCGGGCTGTCCGCCGGGCGGGCGGGCGCCGAGGCGCGGAAGCGCAGCACCAGCGGGCTATCCGCGCCGATGTCGGCGAAGGTCAACGTGGCCTGGCCGTGAGTCCAGCGGTAGCGCCCGGCCTGCTCGGCCTCGTCGGCATAGAAGCCCGCGTCCAGCAGCGCACCGCTGACCGGCCCGCCGATCTCGACCGTCCAGGCGGGCGGGGCCAGGCGGTAGACCGCAAAGACGGCGCCGCCCGCGACGAGCGCCAGCAGCAGGGCCAGGGCGACCGGCAGGCGCAACCGGGCCATCATCGCGCGTCGATCCGCACCGGCGTGCCCGGCGCGAGGTGGGGGATGACAACCTGTTCCGGGCGGCGCTGCGCGACCACCGCGCCATCGATGCGTACTTCCGTTGCCGGGTGGGGCAGGGTCAGCGTCACGCCGTCCAGCGGGGCCTTAGCGCGACTGGTCACGGTGATCTGCAACTGCCCGTCGGCCCCCGGCGTGGTCGTCGCATCGACCAGCGCGGTGTCGCGCCAGCGTTCCACGATGCGGCTGACCGAGGCGATCCAGAGGTCGCCCTTATCGCGGGCAGCGGCGGCGGCAGGGATGGCGTCCTCCCAGGCGGCCAGCACTTCGGGGTTGGTGAGTTGCTCTGGGTGCGTCCAGAACGAGGTGACGCCCCGGCGGGCGATGGTCTCGGTCAACACGTTGCGCGCTTCCACCGCGCCCAACAGCTTGACCGTGCTGCCCTCCGTCGTATCCGGCCCGGAGGGGCCTAGCTCAAAATCGGGCATGATCAGCGTTGGGCTGTAGGCAGGCGAGGCGCTGATCACATAGCGGTCCCGTAGATCCGGGTCGTAGATGCGCGTGACCGAGTCGATGCCGTGGTCGGCCAGCACCTTGTAGAAGTCCGCGCCGACGCTGTTGGAGGATCGCCAGGGGAAGGCGAACGAGCGCACGGGGGGCAAATTGCGCGCGGCTGCCGCCTTCACCCACTCGTCCATATCGGCGCTCAACTGCGCGGGCTTGAGGCCGCGCACGTAGAGATGGCCGAAGGTGTGGCTGCCGATCTCCTGGCCTGCCGCGGCCAGCCGGTCGGTCTGGTCGCCGAAATACCAGGCCGGGTCGCTTTGCACGGTGCCGTAGGGATCGTCGCTGTACCACGTATTGGTCAGCCACCAGGTGGTGTGCCAGCCTTGTGGAGGTCCCCACTTGTAGGTCGGGTCGCCCGCGAACGTGCGGTGCTCGGTGTTGCCGTCGAGCAGGTTATAGCCGGTGGCGTAGAACGTCGCCTGGATGTGGTTCTTCTCGAACAGGTCGAGCAGGATGTCGGCGCCCTGGCGCATCC